>CACYQQ010000095.1 GCA_902776605.1 uncultured Bacteroidales bacterium
CAGGAAGAAGATGATGATAGACATAGATTATAAGGTATTTATGTTCTGCAAGTCATCGACTTACAGAAATGTGGTTTCGTCGTCAGGTAATCTCCAAGCAGAGGTATCTCTAACCTCTGCTGGAGTGGTGCAAGGCAATGATTTCGTCCATGCGTTCGGCCAATTCCTCCATGCCGCTCAGGACAATGTCGGCACCTGCCTCGCGCAAGACGGAGGGCTCCAAAGGCCCAGTATTCACCGCTACTGTGAAGATGCCGGCTGCCTTGCCTGCCTGCACCCCCATCGGAGCATTCTCCACTACGATGGCTTCGTCGGGCAAAAGGTTGCCCGCCTTGCGCAACCCCATCAGGTAAGGGTCGGGATGCGGCTTGCCATGTCCGATGGGACAATCCCTTCCCCACACGATACGGTCGGGCGAGAAGACATCGGGATAGGTCAGTTGCAATCGGTCGATGAGCGTCGTTTGTCCGCTACCTGTCACCAAGACGCGTGCCAAGTTCTTATCGACCACCTGCTTCAGGACTTCTGCCGCACCAGGCATTGGGTCAGCTTTTCCCAATTGCGTGAAACAACGAGATTTCTCGCTGTAGATACGCTCAATCTCCTCTTCTGTTGCATGTCTTTTACGTTGTTCCACGAACAGGGTGTCTATCGTCTGTGCTCCCGTCGAACCTTCGTAAAGGTAGAAAAGAGTGCGGTCGCACGTAAAACCATAGTGTTCGCCCATCGTCTGATACCACGCCTCTGCATGATTCTTCATCGAGTCGAACAGGACGCCGTCCATATCGAAAAGGAAAGCCTTCAACATAAAAAACTAATCAATTACAAATACTTTACGGTTGGAAATGATGCTCAATTCATGAGGCAAGAATGCTTTTCTTCCCGACAGGTCGATGGCTCGGTAACCGAGGTCGGTCTCCTTCTTCAAAGAACCGATTTTCGTCGATTGACCCATATGGCGCAACAGGAAATCATACATCTGACGCAACTCCTGCATGGATTGAGGCACGGAATGTCCTTGACCATAATCCTTCAGCACTTCGGTTTCGATGCGATTGGCCTCCAACACGGCTTTCAGCGCTTCGGCATTGGTGACATAATTGGCATCGTCACTCGAATTGTAGAAGAAGAAACAGGGAGCTGACGTCGGTGTGATGGTTTGCAATGCTCCTTGCATCTCCCACCCATAGGCAGGGAAAGCCGTCACATAGGCATTCATGTTCGTATATTCGCGCGAGGTATTGGCCATCTTGTCGTAGGCAAAGACGCCAGGACCTAAGAGGGCACAACTCACCGAACTCTCCTCCTCGGGGAATCGGCCACGGGAGGTATCGTCCAACGTTGCCACGCGCTTGTCTCCTACCGCCAACGAAGCAGCCGTAGAACCACGCGAGAAGCCAGTCACCGCCACCTTGCCGTTCAATCCAAGCTCCTTTCCGATGCCACGCACCGTCCGGATAGCCGACTTCACTTTGCGCGACGCATCTGGATTGACCTCGATGGCTCCCAAGCTCTTGTTGGCACCACCGGCATATCTGCCTTGTCCCCAATCGCAATACTTCGGATGGTCGCACACCGCCCAGGCAACCCCTACAGCCGATGCACCCTCGACGAAACTGTCGTTGAAGCCGCCCCAATAGTAGGGCAAGTACATACGCTTGTGCTTGTTCTTGTCCGACAACTGCCCTCCTGCATTCGTCGCAAAACTATTGCTATACGAGAAGGTGACGAGCACAGGCACCTGCGTCAATGGGTTGGCAGGATAAACCAGGTCGAGATAGAGAGAATCGCCCTCCGAGTCCTTATAGACATCGGGGAAGTTGTAAACCGTCGGATCATCGTGATAGTAGGCGATGTCGCGTTGGATGCGATAACCCTCCATCAGGACGTAGGAACGGTACTCCGAGCAGGTCTGTCCGCAGAAACTGCCTCCCTTCAGTTCATTGTTGATGGCAACGATGTCCTGATTGATGTAGGGCGAAAGGGATTGGGCATGATGTCGATAATCCAACTCGATGACCTGATACCCCTGTCCTACCAGCCAAGCGACGTCCTCCTCGTTCGTGTTCTGTCCAATCTTCTGGACAGCGAGGTTCTCCAGATAGACAACGGTCATGGGTTTGCCATTCACGTCCTTGGCCACCTGGGCATCTCCGCCCTTGACCGCATAGGGAATGTCCCCGCCAGTTGTCTTACTGTTCCACAAACCATTGTCAGCCATTGCCTGAACGGCCAACGTCATTATCATAAAAGAAAGAGAGATTCTCATTGCGCAAATAAAATGAAGAGAGAGGAAAAGCAATGAACTCTGCTAAAACTTAAATTTACAAAAGGGCAACGAGATACCCTTTTGTAAACTAAGTATTTAGACGATATAACGAAAGTATCCTATCGATAAGGATTACTTGGCCAAACGAGCCTTGATAGCCTTGGTTGCCTCTTCGTAACCAGGCTTTTCGAGCAGGGCAAACATATTCTTCTTGTAAGCCTCAACGCCTGGCTGGTTGAATGGGTTGACGCCCAAAACATAGCCAGAGATACCGCAGGCACGCTCGAAGAAATAGATCAACTGACCCAAGTTGTACTCGTCGAGCACAGGGATAGTGATCTTGATGTTAGGTACACCGCCATCGACGTGAGCCAACTGAGTGCCCAACTCGGCCATCTTGTTGACCTCATCGACACGCTTGCCAGCGAGGAAGTTCAAGCCATCGAGGTTCTCCTCATCGAATGGGAAGAGGACAGTCTTGTTAGGCTTCTCGACGCTGACAACGGTCTCGAAGATGGTACGCTCGCCCTCCTGAATCCACTGGCCCATTGAGTGCAGGTCGGTAGTAAAATCGACCGAAGCAGGGTAGATACCCTTGTGGTCCTTACCCTCCGACTCGCCGAAGAGTTGCTTCCACCACTCCATCATATAGTGGAGCTTAGGCTGATAGTTGACCAAGATCTCGGTCTTCTTGCCATACTGGTAGAGAGCGTTGCGGATAGCGGCATACTGAGCAGCAGGATTCTGCTCGTAAGGCACATCGACGCCCGTAGCCTTCTCCATATCCTGAGCACCCTTGACAAGGGCCTTGATGTCGTGACCGGCACAAGCGATGGCCAACAGACCTACTGGAGTGAGGACCGAGAAACGACCACCTACGTTGTCAGGGATGACGAAAGTCTTGTAACCCTCCTTGGTAGCCAACTTGCGGGCAGCGCCCTTCTCCTTGTCGGTTACGGCAACGATGAGTTCCTTGGCAGCAGCCTTACCTACCTGAGCCTCCAATTTCGTCTTGAGCAGACGGAAAGCCAAAGCGGTCTCGGTGGTGGTACCCGACTTAGAAATATTGATAATAGCGAAGGTCTTGCCCTCCAGCAACTCCATCAACTCAGCGAGGTAATCCTCACCGATGTTGTTGCCGGCATAAACCACGCGAGGGTTGTTGCCATTCAAGCCGAAAGAGTGGTCGAGCGCCTCATTGACGGCACGAGGGCCGAGGTAGCTACCTCCGATACCAGCTACGACGATAATCTCAGCCTTGGAACGGAGCAAATTGGCCGTTGCCTGAACCTCGTCCAAGAAGGCTGGAGTGATGCTCGATGGCAGATGCACCCAACCCAAAAAGTCGTTACCGGCACCCTTGCCTGACTCGAGCAACTCGTTGCAGGAAGCCGTCTGTGCGGCTACGTTTGCCAACGAACCGGCAGGAACGAAACCCTGCGCTTTTTCGATAGACAATTTCATAAGATTCTTATTTTAGGGGTTATTTTATTTTAAAAGTAATTATTATTGAGGAGTTAATGGGAGTTAGCGGAAGTTAACACCCTTTGGTTGTGGAGTTAACGGACGATAGTCTATGTGGCTCAATAGGTTGGACAAAGATGTGCGATTACTTTGTGCGACGTCCACGTATTGTCCGTTAACTCCCTGAGCGTAGCGATAACACCTATTAACTCCCGTTAACTTCCGTCTTCAAAATATCACTCCAACATATCGCTCAGCAACTTGATCTCCACGAATGGGCTCATGCGCTTGTACAGGATGTTGTACATGGCATCGACGATAGGGATGTTGATCTGATACTTCTGGTTAATCTCCTTGATACACTTCGTACCAAAGTAACCCTCGGCAATCATCTCCATCTCCAATTGAGCTGCCTTGACGCTGTAACCCTTGCCAATCATGGTGCCGAACATCTGGTTGCGGCTGAAGCGACTATAGGCCGTTACCAAAAGGTCGCCCGTATAGACACTCTCGCTAATGTGGCGTTCGCCCTTCTCGACTGGGTCATAGCCGTTGATGAAGCGCTTCATCTCGCGGATGGCATTGGCAATGAGCACCGCCTGGAAGTTGTCGCCATACTTCAAGCCCTGACAGATGCCTGACGCGATGGCATAGATATTCTTCAACACACCGGCCAACTGAATACCCACGATATCTTTCGATATAGTCGTGTGGACGAAATGGTTCTGGAAGAAATCGGCAATCTCCTGTGCCACATCCAGGTCCTTGCAACCCACGGTAAGGTAAGTGAGGCGCTCGTAGGCGACCTCCTCCGCATGACTTGGACCGCTCAAGGTGGCCATCTGCGAATCGGAGAGTTTCAGTTGACGCTTCAGGTAGTCGGAAATGAGGATGTTCTCCTCCTGCACGATACCCTTGATGACGCTGATGACAATCTTGCCCTCACAACTGCAATTCACGGCCTCAACATTGGCGCACAGGTAAGGCGAAGGCATGGCAAAGATGACCATCTGACAAGGCTTGATGGCATCGTTGATGTTGGTGGTGAAATGTATCTTCTCGACGTCGAAGCGAACAAGCGACAAGTAACGGGGATTGTGACCGCTTGCCTTGAATTGCTCAATCTGCTCCTGCGTACGCATGTACCAATACATGACAGCACCGTTCATCTGAACAATCTTAGCGATGGCAGTAGCCCAACTGCCGCTACCAAGGATGGCTACTTTATCTGGAAAATTCATCTTTCGAACAAATTTACTTAGAGGCGGCTTCAATCCAAGCAGCTACATCTTGCTGCGATGGGTTCTGCAAATCGCCCAGATAATCCTTATATTTCTTCTTGATGTCAATCATATCCTGGAAGAGCTTACCTGGCTTCACATCGACCAACGATGCAACGGTGGTGTAGCCAGCCTTCTGGATGACAGGTACCCATGCCTCGGGCACGCCCAGGGCAACATACTTGTCGGCACCGTCCTTTGGAGCCACCTTCTCGGGCTTCATGGTTGGGAAGAGCAACACCTCCTGAATGGTAGGCTGACCCGTCATGAGGATGCAGAGGCGGTCGATACCAATGCCGATGCCGGATGTTGGTGGCATACCGTACTCCAAAGCACGCACAAAGTCGTGGTCGATCACCATTGCCTCGTCGTCGCCCTTGTCGGCCAACTTCATCTGATCCACGAAGCGGTTGTACTGGTCGATTGGGTCGTTCAACTCGGAGTAAGCATTGGCCAGCTCCTTGCCATTGACCATCAACTCGAAGCGCTCGGTGAGGCCTGGCTTGCTACGATGCATCTTGGTGAGTGGAGACATCTCGACAGGATAATCGATGATGAAGGTTGGCTGAATGAATGAGCCCTCGCAAGTCTCGCCAAAAATCTCGTCAATGAGTTTGCCCTTGCCCATCACCTCGGTGTCCTCTACGCCATACTTCTTGGCTACCTCGCGCATCTCCTCCTCGCTCATGGTGCTCAGATCGTAGCCCGTCTTCTCCTTGATGGCATCCAGGATAGGCAGACGACGGTATGGTGCCTTGAACGAGACAACATTGTCGCCAATCTTGACCTCGGTGGTACCATTGACGGCCAGACAGATCTTCTCCAAGAGGTTCTCGGTGAAGGTCATCATCCAGTTATAGTCCTTGTAGCTCACATAGAGCTCCATGCAAGTAAACTCAGGGTTGTGGCTACGGTCCATACCTTCGTTGCGGAAGTTACGGCCAATCTCATAGACACCCTCGAAGCCGCCTACGATGAGACGCTTCAGGTAGAGCTCGGTAGCGATGCGGAGATAGAGGTCAACGTCCAACGCATTGTGATGCGTGATGAATGGACGGGCGCTGGCACCGCCTGCAATCTGCTGGAGGATAGGTGTCTCGACCTCGGTATAACCTGCCTCGTCGAACACCTGACGCATGGTGCGCAGAATGGTGGCACGCTTCTCGAACACCTGCTTGACGCCATCGTTGACGATGAGGTCAAGATAACGCTGACGATAGCGCAGCTCCGGGTCGTTGAAGCCGTCGTAAGCCACACCATCCTTATACTTGACGATAGGCAATGGACGGATAGACTTAGAGAGCACGGTGAGGGTAGCCGCATGGACAGAAATCTCGCCTGTCTGGGTGCGGAACACATAACCCGTGACACCGACGAAGTCACCAATGTCGAGCAACTTTTTGAAGACGACGTTATATAAATCGGTTTTCTCGGGATCTGGGCAAAGGCTATCGCGGCTCACATAGACCTGAATGCGTCCCTTGGAGTCCTGCAACTCCATGAAGGCAGCCTTGCCCATGATACGACGGCTCATGATACGGCCAGCGATGCTCACATTACGGCTGTTCTGGGCATTGGCAGTACCTGGCACCTCTTCCCCCGATTCGTTCTTTACGGTTGGGAGATCAACAAAGTTCTCGCGGATTTCAGTGGAATAACCATTAACCACATACTCTGATGCAGGATAGGGTTAAATGCCCATTCGGCGCAACTCTTCCAAAGAATTACGACGGATAATTTCCTGTTCAGAAAGGTCAAGAATAGACATAACTATAATGTTTGTTTAGATTTTCTCGCGAAAATACAAACAATAATCCAATTAGCAAAATTTTTCAGCAAAAATCACCATTTAGGCACGGTTTTCTCTCCTACGAATCGCCTTAATGCATATCTATCTATCAATTTGAGAGTGTCATTCTCCATCTCCAGGCATCCTCTGCCCTCCAGTATGGCAATGCTTCGCGAGAAGTCGGCCCCCTCCAGCCGAATCAGGCTTTTCCAGGTCTCTTCATCGGCCACAATCTTGATGCCTGTAGCCTTCTTGTCGGTATAGGCCAACAGCCACGATGCCAGGCGCAAGGTCGAGTCGGCCAAACTGGTAAATTCCATCGCCACATGCTGCTTTTGGGCATGCGTGGAGAGCATGTTCATCACATTGACGAGCATGATGCTGTTGTTCTGCAACATCTTGAGGAAATGCTTCTTCTCCACATGCATCATTCCCACCTTGGTCAATGCTCGGAGTTCGCTATTGGTGTGATTCTCAACACCGAAGAGGTAATAAAATGAGAGGGTATGCGGACCTACAAAGTCCTGTACAATCTGAATCTTGCCACCAAAGGTAGGGGTCGTCTGCTGCACTGTTCCGTTGAGCACGAAGAGCACCTGCTCGCACATCTCTCCGCGCTCCTGGATGACGTCTCCCGGAGCGTATTGTGCAAAGCAAAAGGGAATCTTCTCGATGATTTCAGTCAGTTGCATGTAGCTCAATCCCTGAAAGATGGGCAACTGCAACATAAGCTCAAACATGGTAAACATTCTGGGTACGGAAAGTTTTTAGCAGCATAGAGGAAGGAAGTAATAAATATAAAGAAGTAAAGGTCCTCGCAGCGAATAGAACGATTGATAATCGTTCAGCGAGAAGACGAGGCTTTAGCCGAGGGCAGATAAAGACGATAGGAAAAAAAGCTAATAGGCTCGAGAGCCGCTAAAGGTGCTATCAATTATCAATTGTCAATTATCAATTGACTTATAGTCATTCATTTGTCTTTAACTTCTCAGCGTCCTTTAGACCGCGATAACTTCTTGTACTTCTTTATCTTCTTTCAACTTAGTTGAGAACACTTATCACTCCTCCTTCTCGGTAATAATGCGCAAAATCATGCTGTCATTTTCGAGCATGGCATCGCGACCGATGTTGGCCAGGTTGTCCAAACTTCGGTCCACACTATCCTCGATGATGCCGTCCGTCGATGGGACGCAGATACCCTCCATAGCCATCATAGCGGCCTGGAAAGCACTCGATACGGCACTGCTGATGCGGAGCGTACAACTGGGCTTGGCACCATCGCACACCATACCTGTAAGGGAGGCTATGACGTTCTTGACGGCGGCACACACGGCTTCGTAGTCACCACCCATCATATAGGTCAGAGCGGCGGCGCTGCCCGATGCCGAAATGACACAACTGCAATGCGACGACATGTGTCCGAGCAACTGCTTGATATAAATGACGGTCAGGTTGCTCAATGCCAAACCGCGCAACAACTTCGACTCGGTGACGCAGGTATCTTCGGCAAACGAGAGCAACGGCAACGTGGCTACGATGCCCTGATTGCCACTACCCGAGTTGCAGAGCACGCTGACGCGCGAACCACTCATGCGGACGTCGCAGGCGGCACAGGCATAGCTCACCATCTTGGGCATCGTGTTCTGCCCCATCAGGCGCACCTCGTTGCTGCCCTTCAGCATCTTGCCCAGGCCCAATCCGTAGTTACCGTCAAAGGCCATCTGTGCTACCGCCATATTGACGCGGGCACCCTCCAGGAGGAACTTGATATGCTCCAGCGGCACCTCCATGGCGAAGTCATAGATGAGGCGCATATTGAGGCTTGAATCGTGGTCTCGATTGTACTCCTTGGCCAATGTCCAACGCTCGTCCAGTTCCACGTCCTCCCCCTTCTTGAGCAGGACAAAGTGGGTAGGCTCCTTGGCGATGATGACCTTGGCCTCCTGTCCTCCAGCCGACACATCGACCTCGATGTAGATAAGTTCGAAGGTATGTGCTGGTTTCACGATACAGCGCCCCTCGGCAACAAATTGCTTGGCCGCAGGCAGCATCTCTTTCGTTACGGTATTCAGGACATTCAGTTCGGAGTCGGTCGTACCATACAATGCTCCTAAAGCCATGGCATACGGGATGCCTACCGCACCCTCCATGCCATTCACGTTTACACCAATCGAATTCTTGATGATCTTCGGGCTCAACTTAGCCACGATTTTTTCTGGTGTACATCCCAAAAGTTCTCTTGCCTTAGCCGTAGCCAAAGCAATAGCCATTGGTTCGGTTCCGCCCACAGACATCTTCACCTCTGAGCGCAACAACTCCACTATCCGAGAAATATCACTTTTCATTAGCATGGTGCAAATATAGGCAATAAATCAATATAGTGCGCACTTTTAGTGAAAAATTGTGCCAATTCGTGGATTTTTAGAAGGAATTGATTGGTATTGCCAAATTCATTCTCCAATCCTATCGGCCGTCTTTTGGAAAGATAATGCCCCCATGACTTCTGGAATGCATCACCCAAATACTATAGGACAGATAATAAAAGGAACTACCTTCGACGCGGGTTAATGACCCTCACGACCTTGTATCCGTTGGATTCAATGCTGGTTCTTTACATTGATTATCAATTGATTAATACACACCCCAACCACTATCCCCATCATGAACAGGTCATTAAGGTCATCAGGTCAAAAGGTCATTAACGATTTTCACTTTTCGGGGCGAATTGACACCATATATATAAAATAATATTTAAATATTATTTTATATATATGAACCCAACACGCATCATTTTCATTTTTTTAATGACCTTTTGACCTGATGACCTGATGACCGCTTATTTTATTCGCCTGTCTTTTCCTGAATAAGGTTGACTCGATTTTAACTATTTAACACTTGATTTAACATTTCCATTTTTTCATACGGAAATAGTTGACTTACTCTACGGAA
>CACYQQ010000096.1 GCA_902776605.1 uncultured Bacteroidales bacterium
ACATTGCCGGCACCAACGGCAAGGGAAGTTGCAGTCACACCATTGCCAGCATCCTGCAATGTGCGGGCTATCGGGTCGGCCTGTTCACGTCGCCCCATTTGCTCGACTTTGACGAGCGCATCCGCGTCAACGGTGACCCTATTGCGCACGACTATGTCGTCCAATGGGTGGACCAGACGTACCCTTTGCTGAAGGATGAACAACCCAGTTTCTTTGAACTCGCCACCATGATGGCTTTCTGCTATTTTGCCGAGCAGAAAGTAGATGTTGCGGTTATCGAGGTCGGGTTAGGTGGTCGGTTGGACAGCACCAACATCATCACGCCCGAAGTGTCGGTCATCACCAATATCTCGTTCGACCACATGCAGTTCCTAGGCGATACCCTTCCCCAGATTGCTGCCGAAAAGGCGGGCATCATGAAGGCGGGAGTTCCTTGCATCATCGGCGAGTGTACCGACGACCGTGTGCACTTCACCTTCCAGCAAAACGCTTCCCTGCATCAGGTTTCCGAACTCATCTTTGCCTCCGAGAAACCCCTGGTGCTTTGGGTTCGCAACCAGGTCGATTATCTGGAGTACGAGACGTTGAGCGACGGTACTTTGCAATCTCCCTTGATGGGTGCTTGCCAACCGCACAATGCTAACACAATCCTTTGGGCTATTCACCTGTTGCGGGACCGCGGTTTTCAGATTTCGGAGGAGCAGTTGCACGAGGGTTTCCGCGAGGTGCTTCATCTCACGCACTTGCGTGGTCGTTGGGAGATCTTGCAATCGGGCAACGAAACTCGTCCCACCATCCTCTGCGATACGGGTCACAACGAGGGTTGTTTCCAGTATTTAGGTCCTCAGTTGCAGCGCCTCTCGGAGCGAGGTTCTCTTCACGTCGTCTTCGGCATGGTGCGCGACAAAGATATTTCGGCTGTGTTGAAGTACCTTCCTGCCAACGATGCCACCCATTATTATTTCTGCCATGCCACTACTCCTCGCGCCCTTCCTGCCTCCGAACTCCAGCAGTTGGCAACCCCCTTTGGCTTGAAGGGTCAGGTGTACGAGAGTATCCAATCGGCCTACCGCGCTGCCGTCGAGAATGCCCGTCCTGGCGATACCGTCTTTGTCGGCGGTAGCAACTACATCGTCTGCGAAGTGTTGAAGTAAGTATTAATATTTAGTATTTACTATTTATTATTTAGTATTTAATATTTAATCTTCGATGCTTCCCTGTCCCTTATATACTTTCTTTCATGTGCAATGTCCCTTTTGTGGTGTGCAGCGCGGTTTGTTGGCACTCCTGCATGGTGATATTGCCGCATGGTGGAACTACAATCCTGTGGTCTGGGTCTTTACCCCCTATTTCCTCTTGCTGCTCATTGGTGAACTTTATCGTCCCTGGCAGCAGAAGCCATTCTTTCAATTCTGTAAACAGGATAAGGTACTATTCTCTGTCATGGGCATCCTTTTATTGTGGGGTGTGCTGCGCAATTTCCTGTAAATCCGTCATCTTTTTATTTTCCCCGTCATCCGTTTTTCTCCGTAAGCCAAGGTTCCGCCTTGGCCCTTTCTGGTCGCTTCCGTCCCTGTCGTCCTCTGTGTTTCTCTATCTAGCCACCGTTTGCCAAGGTTTTGCCTTGGCATTTTTCCCTCTCGTCCGTCCTCTCTGTGCCTTTCCAAGGGGCGAAGTTCAATAGTGCCAATGGCTCTGTATCCCTTTCCGATTGACATGTGGGGCAGCCATCGCAACGGCAAAAGGCGAGTTGAAATACGTTTGTTTGTGCATTCCTTGCAAAATTCAGAAAAAAGCATTACATTTGTCGCGCACTAAACAATAAATCCGTAAATCTGTACTGAGGCATTTTCTCAATTTATCACCATACAATTTACATTACAATGAAAAAATTAACAATTTCGGAAGTAATCTCACAGGCGTGGGAACTTACCAAAAAACATTGGGCAACCGTCTTGGTCTGTTTTATCGCAATGTTCGTTGTCCAATTCATTATTAATGCCATTATGGGAGGCTCGCAGGCTCTGGATGTGGATCAGATGATCCAGAATCAAAAAAGCCAAGACCCAGCTACAAACCTTCAACAAGCGATTCAGATGCTGCAACAAAATCTAGCAGCGAGCATGGTTTGTATGGTAATTAATTTTGTTTTATCTGTTGGTTTGTACCAAATTCTATTGAATTGTGCTCGAGGAAATGGCAACTTTACTATCGATGCATGGAAACAGCCAGGTGCTTTGTTCGCCAAGTTGTTCGTTGCTGAGATTATTGCAAGTTTTGTCGTTCTCGTAGGTTTCTGCTGCTGTTTCCTTCCTGGTATTTATCTCTATTCCCGATTGCAGTTTTTCCCTTATTATATGCTCGATCATAAGGATTGTGGAGTGATGGATGGTATCGAAGCCTCTTGGAAATCCACCAAAGAGAATGACATTACTTTGTGCCTTTTGTTCTTTGTTTTCATCTTGATTATGATTCTTGGCTTCCTCTGCTGCTGTGTCGGTATGTTCGTTGCCGAAATTCTTATTTATTTTGCAGTAGTAGTTTGCTATCTGACGCTCAATTCGGAAGAGCCAAAACTGGAGGTGACCGAGTAATCTCTGTATAACTTACAGCCAAAAATAATAACTCCGCAATACGATACAAGTATTGCGGAGTTATTGTTTTGTCCGAAGACACCCTCGTAGGGCGAACCTTGCTTCAACTCTTGCTGATTTCCAGTCCCTTTTGCGATAAGGTCATATCGACGAAGCGGGCCTTGTCGTTGGGGGCGTGGTTCATCAACGTCTTCTTGATGCGTGCGGCTGCCTCCTCGTCCTTCGCCACCATGTAGAGGTACCCACCTCCTCCGGCACCCGGCAGTTTGTAGCCGAGGCAAAGGTCATCTATCTGTTGGGTGATGGCTTGAATGGCCGCTGGATTGGTACCGCTGTCAAGGGCTTGGTTCTGCATCCAGGTCTTGCCAATCAACTTGCCTGTCGCCGCGAAATCGCCGCGTTGGATGGCATCATAGAGGTCCAATGCATGCTGCTTCATCTGTGCCAACAGTTCCAGATGCTTTGTCGAGTTGAGGAACATGCCTCGCACGATTTCGGCCAAGATGCCTTTGGCGGTACGGGTGATGCCTGTATAGTAGAGCAGGTGCAGTTTCTGATACTCTGGCGCTGTGAACATCGTGTCGGGCAACCAACGCACCAAGGGTTGCTGATGCCAACCGGGTTGCGTCTGGAGCAGTTTGACGCCCTGCATCACACCTCCGTATTGGTCTTGCCAACCGCCGCCTGTGGTCAACAACTGTTCCAGTATCAAGGTGCGGTTCGATATCTCGTACCGGTCCCAACGGAGGCCGCAGAACTCGTTGATGGCACCCAGTACGGTGCTCGCCAGGATGCTCGATGTGCCTAATCCCGAACCGGCAGGGATGGCCGAAAGCATCGTCATTTCGATGCCCGACCCGAACGCCTGTAGCTGTTGCTCCAACGTGGCATATTTCTCTTGGCTGAAACGCGGATGGAATCCTGCCAGAACCAAGGCGGCCTTTGGAATGGAGAAGGGTGATCCGACATGGTTGACGTCGGCCAACTCTTCGTAAGTTCGCACCACTTCGGAAGCACCCAAGTCGATGCTTCTCAGGGTGATGGTATGTTCCTTGGCGGGTTTGATATATACCTGCAACGGGGGTTGTCCGTTCAGTTCGATGGCGATGTTGACTACGTTTCCGCCCTCCATCAGACTATAGGGCGGTGTGTCGGTCCAACCGCCTGCCAGGTCGATGCGTACGGGGCAACGGCTCCATACAATCTGGTCGGCATAGACGCTCAGGTGGGGTTGCTGGGATTGTTGCGCCGTCTCGGTCAGCCCTTCGCGCATGATGCGGAACGCCTCGTCCTCGTAGGTGTTGGCCGATGGTTGGCCTGTGAGCGATGCCCAACGGGCGCGGAACATCGTGTCGCTGATGCGGGTCAGGGCAGGGGCAGCCTTCGGTAGGGGTTCGGGCAACTTCAATCCGAACTGAGCAAACTCCCGGGCGGCATCGTCCAAGTTCACTTGGTAGAAGACGCTCTTCTCATAATTTCTTGCCAATGCCTCCCAGTTCTGGGCGCGGAAGGCAGCTCGTTGCTCCGTGAGGCGACTCAAGTTGGCGTATGCCGAAATCTCGTCGGCCGATAGTTTCTTGGCTGTTTTCCAAAGGGTTGCGCCCGCTTCGTCGTTGCCCTCCAACATCCAGTTCAAGACGTGCCCCATTTCGTTGATGTTGCTCAATACGGGGTACATGCGTGCCTCCGTCTGTGGGCTCGGGCAATCCTTGTATCCGCATCGTTCCAGCAGTTCTGGCGTGTGCGGTTCGGTGAAACCGTAAGGGCGGACGGCATAATCCTTTTCTCCAATAGGCACAATGTCAACGCATTCCCCTTTTTTTAGGGCGATGTGCCAATCGTTGCGAGGTACGCCTGTGATGATGTTGTTGCTTTCGATGCTCCAACGCTCTCCCACGTAACTGTTCTCAATCCAGAGGTTGGTGTTCTCTGCCGTGAGGCGGATGCGGATGTCGGCATTCTGCACAAACATCGAGGGGTGCGGTTTGGCATCGTGGTGCATGATCTCTCTTTGGTCGATGACCGCATTCTGGATAGCCAACGTCGAAGAGATAATCTCGGGCGATGTGCCGAAGTGGTGGAACTCGCCTCCGGGCAATGGCAGGATAGCCACCGTGAGTTGGTTCAACTCTTCATCCTCGATGACCGGATGCTCGCCCAACGTGAGTCCGAACTCCGAGTAGAGGTCGTACTTGGCAGGGTAGCCATGGCTCTCTTTCGTAGGCGCCGAACGTTTCATCAGGAGGTCCAGCGCCTTGTCCGACAGCAGCCAGATGCCGATGTCCATCAGGAAGAGATTCTCGCTGGCCAGTTGTCCCAACGTCTCGACCGAGGGCTTCTGCAACATGTGGTCCAGCACGTCTGGCGACTTGCGCGACGAGATAAAGACGCCATGGTTCTTGGCCAACGTCGGTTCGACCCACAAGCCGTAGCACACCACATCCGCCTCGGGAATCTCCTGAAGCGGTTGGTTGGCACGTATCAAGACATCGCCGCTGACAATCATGGTCTTGAGCGACTGGGGCGCCTTCTGCATGATCTGTTCGTACAGCGGAATCTGGAGGTCAATCAAGGTCTGACTCAGTCGCTGTCCGCGCATCCAGCGGAAGACGGGAATCGGGGTCAGTATCTTGCCCGATGGGGCATAGGCAGGCAAACGCCGGCTTCGTCCGCCGGCATGTACGATGATACAACGTTCGCCGGGTTGGATAAATCCGGTGCGTCGTGCTTCCTGTATGGTCCAAGTGGTTCCTCCTCCAGAGCCTAATTTCTGCCCGATGGGGTCATTGGTACAAAACCATTCTTGATGACTGCTTTTCGTTACGTCATGGTAACATTCCACAAGGTTCGGGGGAAGAGATAAAAGCTTTTTCATTAGCCCTATATACCAATATATAGAAAAAAAGAAGAGAGTCGGCTAAGGACGTGATGAAACTCCCTAAATGTACGATTTGAGGTCCGCTTCGCCTCCGTAATCTTCCTTTCGATGACATGTGCCCAGAATCTCGACACTTGGAGCATCTGCGCTGCGAGGTGGTGTCCATAACATTGCTGTTACCCCTTTCTAAGTTTGAGGACGTCACGCAGGCTGGTAGCCCGCCATCGGCTAACGGTGTTCCTCGGTTCTGTGTAAATGCTGAGTTTCCCAATCTACATAAGAACCGACTCTCTGCTGCAAATATAAGGGTAAAAAATGATTTCTCCAAATAAAATCTCAGAAAATCGACGTTATTGTATGTTTTGTTCCTTTTACCCCTTCATTTCTTTCTCAAACTTCGTTACTTTGTGCAATAATAGACGTCAGGTGCGCAATATTGCACACAAAAAGGATGCCGCTCGCAGCGACATCCCCTTGTGAATGTAGTAGTAATGCTTTCCAAAAAAAGTTTTTGTCAGTAATGTTTCTTCTTCGATGGTAGGTAAAGTGTTCTCTGCCTACCTGTTAGTAATGTTTGTATCAACCATTCATTTGCAATTTATTCTTGTTCGTTTTTGTTGTTTTTACTTCGATTGTCGTTTTTTCAAGGAAAGAGTGACCTGACCTTATTTCTTCTCTACCATCAACTCCTCCAGACGCTTCTTGACGTCGGTAGGACTGAAGTGCAGCAGTTGTAGCTCTTCTGCCAGGGCGGGCAGTTTCTGTTCCATCAATCGGCGGACGCGCACGTCCAGGATGATGTCGTAGGCCTTGTCCGTCAGGAAGTTACCTTTGCCTCGCTTGCTGTAGATGATCTCTTGTTGCAGCAATCGCTCGATGGTGCGCATGACGGTGTTCGGATTGACTTCCAGTTCTACGGCTAATTCTCGCACGGATGGTAGTTGGTCATCTGGTTTAATCTCTCCCCGAAGCACTCGGTCACACAGCAGGTCATAGATCTGCATGAAGATGGGTTGTGCATTCGTTTGAAATTCCATACCTGTAATAGTTTTATGTTTTTGTTTAGGGGAACTTCTATCAACGGGGAGTGGATAGAAGTCCCCTGTACTCGTGTTATGTGTCTCGTTGTGTGTCAATTACTTGGCCTGTTTGCCGCACACCTGCTTGTAGACGATGTACAGGAAGCCGCAAGCCAGGGCTGGGGTGGCATACATGAAGTAGCGTGCGCCTGTCACGACGTTGGTCGTGAAATTCATGATGATGTCTGGAGTTACTTCGTCTGAGCGGTGCATGCCAAAGTAGGTGCAGCTGCCGATGATGGAGGCAAATATCAAGGCAACCCAGAGGATGACGCAGCAAGCAATGGCCTTGATCTGTACGTTGGTCCTGAACAACATGTTCAGGATCATGTAGAAGGCCACCTCCATGATGCCCACGAATGGCGTCATCCAAATCGTTGCGCGAACGTAGCTGGCGATGGAATTGACAAACGGTTCTGAACTCTCCAGGCCCTCAATCTTGTCCAGATTCTGGGTGATGGAGGTCAAGTCTCCGTCCCACATGCCAATCTTTGGAGCCAACGCCATCAGTTTGAAGATGTTCACGCCCCAATCCAGTTCGGGGGCAAAGAGGTAGCCGATGCCCATGGTGACATAGTGCATGACGATGTAGGCGGCGTAGATGAAGACCCAACCGAAGAAATACTCGGCGAGCATGGTCACAAACTTCTCTGCCGAGGTGCCAGGCAAGGTCAGATAACTGGTGGCGGTGCGTGGATAGCAGAACTTCTCGGTCAACAGGGTCGTGATGACGATGATGCCTGCCGTCTGGGCAAAACTGAAGAAGCTGGAGCACGCCATGGTCATGATGAGGGGCATGCCGGTATTTGGACTTTCCAAGTTCAACTCGGTGTTCGAGATGAATGTCAGGAAGGCAATCACTATATAGATCAATGGAATGAGTATGGCAGCCAGGGTGAGGGTGCGCTTGTGCAGCATCCAGTCGTAACTGAGCAACTGACCAACTCGATTGATGTTGAACGTATTCATAATGTAATGTGTTTGTTTTTAGACGAATGTTATAGTTGCAGGAGTGCTTTTGCCCCTCTGTAGTAACGACCGTTAACTACTTGAGCCAAGCGATAACTCCTTTTTACTCCCTTTGACTTCTAACAAGTTATTCAATGTTCTTGACCACTTGGCAGAAGACCTCCTTGATGTCCTCGGTGCCATATTGCTCGCCGATGTTCTCCAGACTGTCGGAGAGCAGTATGCCGTCGTTCTCCATGATGGTCACATAGTCCATCAGTCCCTCCAGGTCATCCACCTGATGGGTCGAGATGACGATGGTGCGGTTCTCGTCGGCCATGCTTGCCACCAACTTGCGGAAGATGCTCTTCGAGGGGATGTCCATGCCGTTGGTCGGCTCGTCCATGAAGATGTAGGGTGTGTTGCATGCCAACGAAAGGGAGATCAACGCTTTCTTCTGTTGGCCCAACGACATGTTGGTAATCTTCTGTCCCACAGGAACCTTGAAGTCGGCGAGCGCTCTCAGCAGAATCTCGTCCGAGAAGGTAGGGTAGAGGGGACGGGTCACATTGGCCAATTCTTCAATAGTAATGTTGTGAAGGGCTTCGTTTTCTGGAACCAACCGAACGCTTTGTTGGAACTCGCACTCGCGGTTGCGGGGGTCTCGTCCGCCGACGCTGTATTCGCCCTCGCCCAGTAGTGCGCCACTCAACACCTTTAGTAATGTCGATTTGCCTACGCCGTTCCTGCCCAGCAGACCATAGATGTGGCCCTCTGGCATGTCAAGGCAAATTTTTTTCAAGACCGGTTGTACCTTGATGTAACCGTAGTTTAGATTCGTAGCTTTAATCATAGCTGTTTTATTTATTATAGGTTGTTTTTGTTGGTTCTCGTGTTTCAAGTCGGCTCGCCGCCCAGGACTTCATCCCCTTCTCTTTCGGGGTTTCTTCCGTTGGCCTTCTCTTGACTTTCTCCTTTGTTTCTCCCTTGTAAAAGGTAGAAAAAGGTAGCAAAAAGGCAGAAGGTCGATGTAACCTCTTTTGTAAGAGCGTCTTGAGGTCGTCCGGTGAGTAGCGCTTCGCTTCCTCATTTTCGACCTTTCCCGACTCGATTCAGCTGGTGAAAGAACTATGTTATCGTACTGCTTAACTGGTGTATTAGTTAATTAGTACACCGCAAAAGTAGGGCAATTCTTTGAACCCACCAAATTTTTAGGCAGAAAAATGCAAAAATGAGCGAATATTTAACGTTCGTTAACAATTTAAGACTGTTTCGGTGTCGTTTATGAAGGTAAAATTGGCCCTTCTTGTTATGATTCACCGAACGGACGAAGGCGCATACGAAATACGGAATGGTAGCCGGTTATATTGATAACGGTGTTTACACCTATAAGGGTATTCCTTATGCTCGTGCTGAAGTTTCGATGCTCCAAATTGTACCCTCGTATCCACTTCGAAATGATAATGCAATATTTGAAATAAAAAGAACTACAGGCGTATGGATTGGTCCATACGCCTGTAGTGATTATTTGTAGTTTCTCTTCTGTCGAGTAAAATGAGTGCTGTAGGTTACAGTTCGATGTCGCCATCGTGAATCTCGTGCCAAGGCAGACCCTGGGAGTTGAGCTGAGCCATGAATGGATCGGGGTCGAACTCCTCGACGTTGTGCACGCCAGGCTTGTTCCACTTGCCTGTGACGAACATCATGGCGCCAATCATGGCTGGTACGCCTGTGGTGTAGCTTACGCCCTGCATACCTGTCTCAAGGTAAGCATCGCGGTGCGAGCAGTTGTTATAGACGTAATAGGTGTGCTCTTTGCCGTCGTTGCCAATGCCACGGATGCGGCAACCGATAGAGGTCTGACCCTCATAGTTCTCACCGAGGTCCTTAGGATTAGGCAATACGGCCTTGAGGAACTGGAGTGGTACAATCTTGACTACGGTCTCGCCTGTGCCGTCAGCCTTAGGAGCCTTGTACTCAATCTCGTCGATGCG
>CACYQQ010000097.1 GCA_902776605.1 uncultured Bacteroidales bacterium
CTCGGCGCCGTGCGTCACAAGGGCTTCATCCCGTGGGACGACGACATTGACATGATTATGCTCCGTGCCGACTATGACCAACTGCTCGCCCATGCCGACGAGTTCGAGCACCCCTACTTCCTCCAGAGCGTCGCCACCGACCCTCACTACACGCACCGTCATGCCCAGCTCCGCAACTCTGCCACTGCCTGTTGGTTCAGTCGCGAACCCCGTTGCATCCACCGTTTCAACCAGGGCATCTTTGTCGATATCTTCCCCGCCGACAACATCCCGATGTCGCCCCGCGCCTTCAACCGTTATTACAAGAAGGAGGGCGTAGCGCGCCAGAAGTTCCGCCTTGTCTCGAAGTTCATCAATGCCCTTCCAGAACCTCTCTACCGCTTCCTGCGCAACCATACGCACGGCCTGAGCGACCGCGCTCGCTATGCCAACTACGAGCAGGTACTCCGCAGCGTTCCTTACAATAAGTTAGGCTATGTCTGCGAGATCAGTTTCAAGCACAACTACCCCATGATTCCGGTCGCTTACTTCGGCGAACCCGTCTGGGTCGATTTTGAATATATCCAGATGCCCATTCTCCAGGAGTCGCACAAGTTCCTCGAGACCTTCTTCGGTCCCGACTACATGACGCCGCTCCAGGTCTCCACCGAGCACGGCAAGATGCTCTACGACACCGAACACAGCTATTTGGACAAAGTATAATTTCCATGAGTAACAGACCGTTAGCGCTCTCCCTCTTGGCCGGACTCCTCGTCCTCAGCGCCTGCCATACCCGCCAACCCAATGAACCCCTGGGCGACAGTCCTGCCGCCACCCACTATTCGTCACTGTTGCAGATGCAGGAGTTGAATCACGGCATGACCTTGTGCCGCATCCAGAACCCGTGGCAACCCGACCGCGTGGTGATGCAGTATCTCCTTGTGCCTGAGGCCGATTCGGCACGACTGTCGGAGGATGAACTGGACCGCCTCGAAGCACAATATGGTGGTGCGCAGACGCTCTACACCCCGCTCCGGCAACAGACATTGACCTCTGCCTGCTACGCCTACCTCTACGACCAACTCCAGGCCGTCGATTGCATCGGCGCGATGTGCGACACCGAATATGTGCTCGACTCCGCCGTCTGCTCCGACCTCCGTCGGGGGCGTATAGCCGATGCCGGCAGCAGCATGTCGCCCAATGCCGAGGTGGTTCTCTGCTCGGGCAGCGACGCCATCTGGGTTACCCCCTACGAGACCGGTTCGCAGTCGGTCATCGCCGCCTCGCTGCCTCACGTACCCATCATCTACTGCGCTGACTATCTGGAGAATGCACCATTAGGCAGAGCCGAATGGATGCGTTTCTTCGGCCGACTGGTGGGCAAAGGCACGGAGGCCGACTCGCTGTTCCACGTCATCGAACACAACTACCTGACCCTGGCGCAGGACACCGTCACGGGCGAACATCTCTCTCTGCTCTGCGAACTGCCTTATGGCGCCACGTGGTACGTTCCCGGCGGACGCAGCACCATGAGTTGGCTCTATCAGGATGCGGGCTTCCACTACCTCTGGCAGGAGGACACCCACAGCGGGTCGCTCGGACTCTCGCAAGAGGCGGTGTATGAACGGGGTGCCGATGCCGACGTCTGGCTCATCAAATACTATGCCCCACAGGGCGACTGGCAGTTGGCCGACGTCCTGTCGCTCAACAAGATGTACGCCGACCTCGGGCCCTGCCGCAAGGGGCGCGTCTATGGGTGCAACACCGCCCGCTCGGACTACTACGAAGTGACCCCCTTCCGCCCCGACTGGATGTTGGCCGAGATGCGCCACATGCACCAGGGCGAGGACGAGAAGTTGAGGTTCTTTAAGCGACTCTCCCCGACCATTCCTCAATAAATTTCCACTTTTCTTTTTTAATTTTTCATTCGCCGTCCTGCCGTCGTCGTCTCGGAGTTGCGTTCTTTTTGCGTTCTTTTTGCGTTCTTTTTTGGTTCTTTTTCCTTCTTTTCAAAGAGCGCACTTTGAAAGTGAGATAACCGAAGCGATACGGAGACCTGTACGACAGTGCGGTACGGCGACCTTAGCGTCGGCTAAAAGGGAAAGAAACAGGAATTGGTCAATTCGCCAAGCGAACCGATAACTCCCATTAACTCCTATTAACTCCCAAGTAACACCATTAACACCTATCATAACGTGTCTAACCAACTGAAATATATTATTCTCGGACTATTGACCGTCCTTGTGGCGTTGTGCAGCCTCCTCCTGGGTGCGGTGTCAATCCCCATTCAGGAGGTCTTTTCCATCCTGTGCGGACAGGACGGGGTGTCGGCGCATTGGGAATATATCATGTGGCAGATGCGTGTGCCTGCCATGCTGACGGCGGCATTGACAGGTGCCTCGTTGGGCGTGGCGGGATTATTGTTACAAAGTTACTTCCGCAACCCGTTGGCGGGACCCTCCATCCTGGGCATCACCAACGGCGCTAATCTCGGGGTGGCATTGGTCATCGTGGGGACGGGCACCAGTGCCGCTTTCAACACCATCGGAGCCGCCATGGCAGGTGCCATGCTCACCCTGTTGCTGTTGTTGGGTGTCGGCCGATTGGTGCGTCAGTCGGTTACGTTGCTCATCGTCGGCATCCTGCTCAGTTACCTCACCAGCGCCATCTTGACGTTGATACATTACAATGCTTCGGCCGACGGCGTGCAGGCGCTGCTGTTGTGGGGCATGGGTTCGTTCCACCAAGTGGGATTGACCAACCTGCCGCTCTTTGCCGCATCGACGTTGTTGCCGCTGCTTGCTGCCCTGTGGTTGATTCGTCCCCTGAACGGTTGGATGTTGGGTGAACTCTATGCTCGCAACCTCGGCATATCGACTACGCAGGTGCGTTGGCTCGTGTTGATTGTCACGGGCGTGATTTGCGCCATCACCACCGCCTGGTGCGGTCCTATCGCTTTCATTGGGTTAAGCATTCCTCATGTGGCGCGGATGGTGTTCCGCACCGACAATCACCGTACGCTGCTTCCTGCCACAATGTTGCTCGGAGCACTCTGCGCCCTGCTCTGTCTGTGCCTCTGTGTAGCTCCCTCCGATGGTCAGATTCTACCTATCAATGCCGTCACCCCACTGTTCGGCATCCCCGTGATATTGTGGGTAATATTGGGGAAAAGATAACGAAAACCAAAACGAAAACGAAAACGAAAAAAGCAACGAAAACCAAAAACTATGGAAAACGAAGAAACAAACAATCCGAATACTCAGAGTAATCAGAGTACTCCGAGCAATCAGAACAATCAGAACAATCAGAGTAATCAGAATACTCAGAGTACTCCGACTTCTCCTGCCCCCATTACCTTCTTGCCACAGCACGGGCATTACCGCCACCTACGTGTATATCAAGTGAGCGAAATCATCTACGACATAACCTATTACTTTACACAACATTATCTAAGCAAAGGCGACCGCACCATTGATCAGATGGTGCAAGCTGCCCGATCGGGGAAACAGAATATCGCCGAGGGCAATCAAGCGGCCGCCACCTCCAGCGAGACAGAAATCAAACTGACCAATGTGGCAAAAGCCAGTCTGGAGGAATTGCTCGACGACTACGAAGATTACTTACGTGTACGCAACTTGGCACAATGGGGCAACCTGCACCCTCGCTATGAGAAGATGCGCCAATATGCAAGCAGTGACCAAATCCGCAAGGACTACGCCTCCACCGTGCAACGCATGAACGACGAGGAGATAGCCAACCTCTGCATCACCCTCATCCACCAAGCCATTTACATGCTCCACAAGTTGTTGGTAACCATGCAAAACCGTTTTGTGACGGAGGGCGGCATCAAGGAACGGATGTTCCAGAGCCGCATTGCCTACAGAAACAACCATCGACCTGAAGAGCCTGAGAAAGAGAGATACCCGGACTGAGGTAATGTTATCGGAATACTCGGAGTAATCGGAGTAATCAGAAAAATCGGACCGCTTTTATCATCACTCAAGTAGGCAAATCGGGGCATGTGCAAGCATGAAGTGCAATTTTTCGACCCTTAAAGTGCCATAGTATCAATAAAATGATTATATTTGCGCGCTAAATGTAAAGACCCCCTCCATCCCCCTGCTTAGGGGGAGGCCCAATTTCTACTGAGGCCCTCTTGGTAACTAATCTTCCCCCTAAGCAGGGGGACCGAGGGGGTCTGTAACCAGGAGGGTCTTGTGAGGCTCTGTTTATTGAATATCAAAATCTTTATATAGTTATGGAATACAACTTCAAGTCCATTGAGCAGACTTGGCAACAGCGTTGGAGAGACGAGAAGACCTACCAGGTCGAGATTGATCACAGCCGTCCCAAGTGTTATGTGCTCGACATGTTCCCTTACCCCTCTGGAGCAGGTCTCCACGTCGGTCACCCTTTAGGCTATATTGCCAGCGACATCTACAGCCGCTACAAGCGTCTGTGCGGTTTCAATGTGTTGCACCCGATGGGCTATGACGCTTACGGTCTGCCTGCCGAGCAGTATGCCATCCAGACGGGTCAGCATCCTGCCGTAACCACCGAGAAGAACATTGCCCGCTATCGTGAGCAGTTGGACCGCATCGGTTTCTGTTTCGACTGGAACCGCGAGGTACGTACCTGCGAACCTGGTTATTACAAATGGACGCAGTGGGCGTTCAGCCAGATGTTCAACTCGTTCTACTGCAACAAGGAGCAGAAGGCCCTGCCTATCAGCGTGTTGATCAAGCACTTCGAGACCGAGGGCAATCCGGGTCTCGACGTTGCCCAGAGCAAGGAGTTGCGCTTCACGGCCGACGAGTGGAACTCGTGGGACGAGCAGAAGAAACAGCAGGTCTTGATGAACTACCGCATCGCCTACCTGGGCGAGACGATGGTCAACTGGTGTCCAGAATTGGGTACCGTATTGGCCAACGACGAAGTAGTGAACGGCGTATCGGAGCGTGGCGGTTTCCCCGTGGAGCAACGTGTGATGCGTCAGTGGTGTCTGCGTGTCTCGGCCTATGCCCAGCGACTGTTGGACGGCTTGGAGACCATCGACTGGAGTGACTCCATCAAGGAGACGCAGCGCAACTGGATTGGTCGCAGTGAGGGTACCGAGGCACAGTTCAAGGTAGTGCCCAACGACAATCCTGCCACCAAGGACGGACTGGAGTTCACCATCTTCACCACCCGTGCAGATACCATGTTCGGTGTCACCTTCATGGTATTGGCTCCCGAGAGCAAGTATGTGCAGCAAGTCGTGACATCGGACAAGAAAGCCGACGTCGAAGCCTATCTGGAGGCCTGCAAGCGCAAGACCGAGCGCGACCGTCAGGCCGCTCACGAGGTGACGGGCGTCTTCACGGGTGCCTATGCCATCAACCCTATCACGGGCGAGAATATCCCGATCTGGGTAGCCGAATATGTACTGGCAGGCTACGGCACCGGTGCCATCATGGCAGTGCCTGCTCACGACAGTCGTGACTGGGCTTTTGCCAAGCACTTCAACTTGCCTATCATCCCACTCATCGAGGGCGACTACGACCTGAACGAGGGTTCGTTCGATGCCAAGGAGGGCGTGATGATGAACTCGGCCAACAGCGAAATCAACCTCAACGGCCTGTGCGTCAAGGACAGCATCGCTGCCATGAAGAAGTATGTGACCGAGAAGCACCTGGGCCGCGTCAAGGTGAACTACCGTCTGCGCGATGCCATCTTCTCGCGCCAGCGCTACTGGGGCGAGCCCTTCCCTATTTATTATAAGGAGGGTATGCCATACACCATCCCCGAGGAGTGTCTGCCTCTCCAGTTGCCCGAAGTGAGCGACTTCAAGCCAACCTCGACAGGCGAACCACCGTTGGGCCATGCCACCAAGTGGGCGTGGGACGAGAAGAACCGTCAGGTAGTGGACAAGGCGCTCATCGACCAGAAAACCGTCTTCCCCTTGGAACTCTGCACCATGCCAGGCTTCGCCGGTTCGTCGGCCTACTATACCCGTTACACCGACCCACACAATGACCAGGCATTGGTTTCCAAAGAGGCCAACGAGTATTGGGACAACGTCGATCTCTACCTGGGCGGCAGCGAACACGCCACCGGCCACCTCATCTACAGCCGTTTCTGGAACAAGTTCCTGAAGGACATCAACGTCGTGAAGAGCGAAGAGCCTTTCAAGAAACTCATCAATCAGGGTATGATTCAAGGCAGCAGCCGTTTCGCTGCCCGCGTCAGTGGCACCAACAAGTTCGTCAGTGCTGACCTGCTGGATGCCAACGGTTGCTATAAAGGTGCATCGACCGACCCTATCCACGTCGATGTAAACTTTGTAAACAACCTCGATATGGATGTGGAGGCCTTCCGTCAGTGGCGTCCTGAGTTCGCCGATGCCGAAGTGGTCTGCAACCAGGAGGGCAAGTTCGTCACCACCGCTGCGGTCGAGAAGATGTCGAAGTCGAAGTACAACGTCGTCAACCCAGACGACATCTGCGAGAAGTATGGTGCCGACACTCTCCGCATCTACGAGATGTTCCTCGGTCCTATCGAGCAGTCCAAGCCTTGGGACACCGCCGGCATCGACGGTTCGTTCCGCTTCCTGAAGAAGTTCTGGGCATTGTTCAACGACGTAGCTGCCGAGGGCGCTTGCACCAAGGTAACCGACAGCGAACCAACCGCTGACAACCTCAAGAGCCTGCACAAGCTCATCAAGAAAGTGACGGGCGACATTGAGCAATTCTCGTACAACACCGCAATTTCGGCCTTCATGGTGGCAGTCAACGAACTCTCGCAACAGAAGTGTTCAAGCCGCGCCATCCTGAGCAAGTTGGTGGTACTGATTGCACCATTCGCTCCACACATTGCCGAAGAACTCTGGCACCAGTTGGGCAACAACGGTTCGGTCTGCGATGCCGAGTGGCCTCAGTTCGACGAGAAATACCTGGTAGAGAGCACCGTGAAGTATCCAGTCCAGTTCAGTGGCAAGGTGCGTTTCACCATCGACCTCCCTGCCGATGCAGATGCCGAAGCCGTCAAGGCAGCCGTCCTCGCTACCGACGACGCCAAGCGCTGGATGGAGGGCAAGGAACTGGTCAAGTTCGTCTTCGTCCCCAAGAAGATTGTCAACTTCGTGATAAAATAAAAGAGGAAAGAGTTATTGGGAGTTAATGGGAGTTAAAGGGAGTTATCGCTTCGCTCTAGTAGTTAACGGACGAATGAAATTGTCAATCAATAATTGATGACCCCCTTCCTCTGTTAGTGCCGAAGGCTATTAGCGTGCGAAGCACTTTTAGTGGCGCAACCGCGCCCATTAGCCCAAATTGGACTCCCGTGCTATCGTCAGTTAACTCCACAGCCGCAGGCTGTTAACTCCAGTTAACTACCAAGATTAACTCCTTTATCGCATTTGCGAAACTTGAGTATTTCTATCAACAATAAACCCTCGCCTTCCCCACGCTGGGGAGTGCGAGGGTTTATTGTTTTCGGTTGCCTATTTGTAAAAAAAAGTTAAAAAACGGACGATATTCACTTATTTTCTATCGACATTTAGATAAAGTAGAATAAAAGTGCCCCTTTCCCCGTAAAAAAACCTTAATTATTTAAGAAAATTTCCTATCTTTGCCGAAACAAACACTTATCGTCACAATATTATGATTGAACGATTTCTAAAGAAAACCGAGTTTGCTGACTACGCCGACTTCATGGAAAACTATCAGGTCATCGTACCCGAGCACTTCAACTTTGGCTACGATGTCATTGATGCCTATGCCGAGAGCGACCCCGAGAAGGAAGCTATCCTCTGGACCGACGACCGAGGCGACGTGAAGCATCTCAACTATGCCGAATACAAACGCATGTCCGACCAGGCAGCCAGCTACTTCCTCCAGTTGGGCATCGAACGAGGTGACTGCGTGATGCTCATCCTCAAACGCCGTCTGGCTTGGTGGATTACCATGGTTGCCCTCCATAAGATTGGCGCCGTCGCCATCCCTGCCACCCATCTGCTGACCGACAAGGACATCATCTACCGTTGCCACGAAGCAGATATCAAAGCCATCGTGGCGGTTGGCGACGACCAGATTCTGCGCAACGTCTATGCCGCCCGCGCCTTCTGCCCTTCTCTCAAACATTGTATCTCCATCGGTCCCGAAGTACCTCAAGGTTGGGACAACTACTGGCAAGGTCTGATGCTGGCACCTAAGTTCGTCAGCCAGAAGGGCCAGAACGAGAATACCGACAACTTCCTCATGTACTTCACCAGCGGTACCAGCGGTGAACCCAAGATGGTGATGCACGACTTCACCTACCCCCTGGCACACATCCTGACCGCCAAATACTGGCACAAGGTGCACGACGGCAGTTTGCACCTCACGGTGGCCGACACAGGTTGGGGCAAAGCGGTGTGGGGCAAGATGTACGGCCAACTCATTGCTGGTGCCACCGTCTTTGTCTATGACTTTGAGGGCCGGTTTGAACCCCAGAACATGTTGAAGGTGATGTCCGACTTCAAGGTCACGTCGTTCTGCGCTCCCCCAACGGTCTATCGTTTCATGATTCGCGAGGATCTGTCGCAGTACGACCTGTCGTCGCTGGAATATTGCACCACGGCGGGCGAAGCGCTCAACCCAAACGTATTCAAGGAGTGGAAAGAGAAGACCGGCATCATGATCTACGAGGCTTACGGCCAGACGGAGACGACGCTGGTGTTGGGTACCTATCCTTACGTCAAACCGAACCCGGGTGCCATGGGTGTGCCCAATCCGCAGTTCTGTCTCGACGTCCTCGACGAGGAAGGCAACCATTGCCAACCCGGCGAACAGGGTCAGTTGGTCATCCGTACCAATTGCAGCAAGGGTGCCATCAACGCCGACGGTACGCCACTGAAACGTCCGTTGGGTCTATACAAGGAGTACTATCGTCACCCCGAACTGACCGAGCGCGTCGAGTGCAACAATATCTATTACACGCGCGACATGGTCTATTATGACAAGGATGGCTACTACTGGTTCGTCTCGCGCGCCGACGATGTCATCAAGAGTTCGGGCTACCGTATCGGTCCTTTCGAAGTGGAATCGGCCCTGATGAGTCACCCCGCCGTCGTGGAATGTGCCATCACTGGCGTGCCCGACGAGATTCGCGGACAGGTGGTCAAGGCGACTGTCGTCTTGGGCAACGACTGGAAGGACAAGGCGGGCGATGCCTTGATCAAGGAACTCCAGAACCACGTCAAGCACGAGACCGCGCCCTACAAGTATCCGCGCGTCATCGAGTTTGTCGATGAACTGCCCAAGACCATCTCTGGCAAGATCCGCCGCGTTCAGATTCGCGAAACGGATTGTTGCCAATCCCAAGCCAAAAAGCAATAAGATTTGTGTTAAATAACAGTAAAATGAGTGTTTCTGCAAGGTCAAGGCTGTGAAGTCGGGGCCTTGCTTTTTTTAACCAAAGAATAATCCCAACCAAGCAATGATTTGGTTGGGATTATTACATAAATAAAAAACTTAAAAGGGAAG
>CACYQQ010000098.1 GCA_902776605.1 uncultured Bacteroidales bacterium
CCTGCCCGGTTGCTGCATCCACTTGGAGAAACGCATCCCCTTTGGCGCCGGTTTGGGTGGAGGTAGTAGCGATGGCGCCTACACGCTCTTGATGCTTCGCCGCTTGTTCGACCTCCCATTGAGCAACGCGGACTTGGAACGCGAAGCAGCTGCTATGGGCGCCGATTGCGCCTTCTTCGTCCGATGCAACGACTACGAGACGATGCATTTCTCTCAACCTCAATATTGTGAGGGCATCGGCAACGAACTGGAGCCACACACACTCTCACTCCAAGGCAAATACATCGTTGTTGTCAAACCTCCTTTTGGTGTCAGCACCAAAGAGGCCTATAGCAACGTGCATCCCCAATGGCCTGCCATTGACCTCAAAGAACTTCTGTCCCGACCTTTATCCTCTTGGCAGAAGGCTATCCACAACGATTTCGAGGATTCCGTCTTCCCGCTCCACCCCGAACTGGCTTCCGTCAAGAAAACGCTCCTCGCTCACGGTGCCACCTATGCTGCTATGAGTGGTAGCGGTAGTGCCTGCTTCGGCATCTTCGACAAGGCTCCCGAAGGCAATCCTGCACAATGGTTCTCGACCGACTATCAAGTCAAAAGCACTCAGGCGTTGCTTTGATAATTGTAAGTTTTTCTTCTGTCCACAAGACTCCCGTTCGATAGAATCGAAGGTTCCTCCAGACACTTTTTTCCCCACTGAGCATTCTATGAGGTTATTATGAGCCTTAAATGAACGCTCGGTGGGGAAATACTTATTTAATCACTCGGATATTCATACGCACATCCTTTCTGGGTCGGTCGGCAGCATTGGTTTCGAGTTCGGCGATCTTGTCGATGACATCCAGACCCTCGACCACTTCGCCATAGATGGTGTACTCCTTATAGAGGTGATAGGCACCACCGATGGTGCTGTAGGCCTCCAACTCATCTTCCGTAAAGAATCTTGTTCCTGGGGTCGCCCTTGCCACGCTATCAATCTCCTGATTGATTTTGCGGACGTACTCGTTGTACTTCTGCCCCATGGCGGTGCTCTCTTCTTTGGTCTTTTTCAACAACTTAATCAAGGTGCTGTCCGTCACCGTAACAAGACTCATCAACTGGTTGCGTACACGCTGTACGCTATCGTTCATCAACTGGATGCTGTCCTTGATGTCCTGCATGCGTTTTTTGACCGACTGCGTCATCACTTTCTTCTTGGCAGCATTGCGGGCCTCGGCATTGTTGGCCTTCTCCCATCCTTTCCAGTAGGCTTTCGATTGGACATAGCCTTGCACGATGAAGAACATCGACATATCGGAATTCTTCATCTTTTCGCGATGGGGAGCGGCCAAGGCGCCCTTCTTCGGAATGTGGTTGGCACGGATCTCGCCATCAATCTCTTCGTCGATGTCGCCGTAACCCAAACTCCACCCCGGACCAGCATTACGCGAGTCGGGGGCTCCTCCCTGAATCATGAAACTCTGGATCACGCGGCCGAAGAGGGTCTCGTTGTAGTACCCCTCGCGCACCTTCTTGAGGAAGTTGGCAGTTGTCTTGGGCGTATCGTCATAGAGCATCACTTTCATGTTACCCATGTTGGTTTCAATCATCACATAGTGGGTTTGCGCCGATGCTTCATTGCCCCATACAGGCAAACTCAGAGCAACGGCTACGAGCATGGTCTTGAGCAAGATTTTCATAGACATAAGGACGATGGAAAGAGAATGAAATGTCACTATGATTGCACGACATGAGCGCACAAACATAGTGACATATATATATGATTATCACATAGATGGAGCCGAATAGTTCGGTGCCTCCTTGGTAATGGTCACATCATGTGGATGGCTCTCCAAGATACCGGCATTGGTGATGCGGGTGAACTTAGAGGTGGCATGGAGGGTTTCGATGTCCTTGGCTCCACAATAGCCCATACCGGCACGGAGGCCACCTACCATCTGGTAGATCACTTCGAGCAACGTACCCTTATAAGGCACACGACTTACGATGCCCTCTGGAACGAGCTTCTTGACATCGGCTTCGCCCGACTGGAAGTAACGGTCCTTCGAACCTGCCTGCATGGCATCGAGTGAACCCATACCACGATAGGCCTTGAACTTACGACCGTTGAAGAGAATGGTCTCGCCTGGAGACTCCTCGACTCCTGCCAGGAGTCCGCCCAACATAACGCTGTAACCGCCAGCGGCAATGGCCTTGACGATGTCGCCCGAATAGCGGATACCGCCATCGGCAATGAGCGGGATGCCGGTACCACGAAGGGCCGAAGCCACATCATAGACGGCCGACAACTGTGGCACACCGATACCTGCCACGATACGGGTGGTACAGATGGAACCAGGACCGATTCCGACCTTGACGGCATCGGCACCAGCATCGGCCAGATACTTAGCGGCCTGACCTGTAGCGATATTACCTACCACCACGTCGATACAATCGTAGGTCGATTTAATCTTCTCCAATACGCCAACGACGCCAGCCGAATGGCCATGTGCGGTATCGACCACAACGGCATCGACACCTGCCTCTACCAAAGCAGCCACACGGTCCATCACGTCGCCGGTCACACCGACACCAGCTGCTACACGCAAACGACCCTTCTCGTCCTTGCAAGCATTGGGCTTATCCTTGGCCTTGGTGATATCTTTATATGTAATGAGGCCGACCAGACGATTGTCGTTATCGACCACTGGGAGCTTCTCAATCTTGTTTTCCTGAAGGATGTCGGCAGCCGTAACGAGGTCAGTTCCTACATGGGTGGTCACCAGATTGGCTGAGGTCATCACCTCGCTGATCTGACGGTTCATGTCTTTCTGGAAACGCAAGTCACGGTTGGTGACAATGCCCACCAACTGACGGTCGGAACCCACCACGACAGGCACACCACCGATGTGATATTCTGCCATGATGTTCAACACGTCGCGTACCGTAGCGTTAGGCGTGGTGCAAACGGGCTGATAGATCATACCGTTCTCGGCACGCTTCACCTGGCTCACCTGGTGTGCCTGTGCCTCGATGCTCATGTTCTTGTGAATCACGCCGATACCTCCCTCGCGAGCCATGGCGATTGCCATGGTCGATTCGGTCACCGTGTCCATCGCAGCCGATACGATTGGCACGTTCAGCGTGATGTTGCGTGAGAACTTGGTTCGCAGATCCACGTTGCGTGGCAGAACCTCCGAATACTGTGGAACGAGCAATACATCGTCGAATGTAAGGCCGTCCATCACAATCTTGTCTTCAAAAAAGCTGGCCATATATAATAATTGATAATTGACAATAGATAATTAAAAAGACCCTTCCCAACCCACCCTGCGTAGGGAGGGAGTACCAACCTGACACTTTTGTGACATCTTTCGACAGATAGGTAAAGTCCCCCTAAGCAGGGGAATTTAGGGGGTCTGTCTTTAAATCAGGAACTGTGGAGAGATTGGTTCGTTGTTCATCACACGGCGGATGGTCTCGGCAAAGAGATCGGCGATGGTGATGGTCTTCACCTTCGAGCAACTGCCACGATATGGGATGGAGTCGGTGAAGACAATCTCCTTGAGCACGGAGTTCTCGATGCGCTCGTTGGCTGGACCGCTCATCACGCAATGTGAAGCGATGGCACGGACGCTCTTGGCACCGTTCTGCATAATGATTTCGGCTGCCTTGGTAATGGTACCTGCGGTATCGACCATATCATCGACCAGGACGACATCCTTGTCCTTCACATCACCAATCAGGAACATCTCGCCAATCGAGTTCGGCTTGTCGCGATGCTTGTCGCACATCACCATGGGGACGTTGAAGTACTTGGCATAGGCAAAGGCACGCTTCGAACCACCGGCATCGGGCGATGCCATGACAAGGTTCTCCAATCCGACGTGGCTGGCGATGTAGGGTGCCAACACATTCGAGGCACGCAGATGGTCGATAGGTACGTCGAAGAATCCCTGAATCTGGTCGGCATGCAGGTCCATGGTAATCAGGCGGTTGATACCTGCCTTGCTCAACATATCGGCCACCAACTTGGCACCAATGGCCACTCTCGGCTTGTCCTTACGGTCCTGACGAGCCCATCCGAAGTAAGGGATAACAGCGATGATCTGTGCTGCCGAAGCACGCTTGGCGGCATCTATCATCAGGAGCAACTCCATGAGATTATCGGCCGAAGGGAAGGTGCTCTGCACCAGGAATACGTGTTTGCCACGTATGGTTTCTTCGAACGACACTCCGAACTCACCATCCGCGAAGGTGGTGATGTTCAAGTTGCCCAGGGAATAACCCATGCGGGCACAAATCTTCTCAGCGAGGTAACGTGTTGCACGTCCCGAAACGATGATGAAATTATTGTTCATATATAAGTTAAATATGTCGTATCTTGGTTCAACGTAGCGCGATGCTCAACAGGGTCGCGTCATACCCCTTCACCTCTGCTTCGAAAGGCTTACTCAGGTCAATCACTTCCCTCTTCGCCTCACCCGTTTTCAAGTCGGTTATTGTATATTTGCCCGACTTCTTTATGCCCACGAAGTGCCAGGCTTCTTCGGGTATGTTGACGGCCAACGTCTTGGCATCGGCATCAAAGTTGGCCACTACGAGCGCCACCTCCTGCTCTGTGTGTCGGAAGAATGCAAATTGCCGGTGCACGTCATACCGTGGGTTGCCGTAGTTGCAATAGGTCAGGTCGTAGAAGCCTCCTTGAGCGAACACCTCCGTCTTGGCCAATTGGAGCATCTGGGTGTAATAACGGCGCAGGGCAGCGGCCTCTTTGGGCAGGTGCGACAGGGTATAATCGTGTCCAATCCAAGGTTGCAGGCTCTCCAACGACCAATAGTCGAAGATGGTGGTGCGGCCATCCTCGCCGCTGAAGCCCTCGCAATCCATTCCCCGTTCGCCCAACTCCTGACCGAAGTAAAGCATGAACGGATTGCCGTGCATCAAGAGCGAGACGACCAAGGCGGGCAATGCCTTGCGCGGATCGCCGGCAAAGAATCGGCTGGCCACACGTTGCTCATCATGATTCTCGAGGAAGTTAAGCAATTGATTCTGAATACCTTCGACCGATTGCCAGCAACGGGTCACAGTCGAAGCGCTCTCGCGGCATTCCACCACGGCGCGCAGGGTATCGTACAGTCCTACCTTGTCATAGAGGTAGTCGAAACCTCCATACTCTATATAACTCCGATAGATAGAGGGGTCGTAGATTTCGCCAATAAAGAGCACCTCGGGATATGTCTCCTTGACCCGTGCGATGGCCCAATGCCAGAACTCGACAGGCACCATGAACACCATGTCGCAACGGAATCCGTCCACCCCCTTGGCGCACCAGAAGAGCAGGATATCGAGCATCTTGTGCCACGTGTCGGGCACAGGGTCAAAATGCTTCTGTCCGCCTCCGCAATAGTCCACGCCATAGTTCAGTTTGACCGTCTCGTACCAGTCGTTGCGCGATGGCCAGGCATGAAACACATCAGTGCCCGACACCTTAGCTGGCTCCTCGCGATAGGTCTGCGCCGTGGGGTCGATACCGACGTTGTCCAAGTGCAAAGGTTCGTCACAATAATAAAAATTGTTCTGTGGGTCGAACCGATGTCCCTTATTGTCCTTTTCACCCAAATCTTCGATGCCCGCTGGACGACTCACCGAGTGATACTGTCGAGCCACATGGTTGGGCACGAAATCTATTATAAGACGCAAGCCGACCTTGTGGGTTCTCCGCACAAGGTCGTCAAATTCGGACATTCTTTCTGCTGGATTGTCCGCCAGGTCACAACTGACCGAATAATAATCCGTGATGGCATAAGGCGAACCCGCCTTTCCCTTCAGCACCTGTTCCGAGGGCACAGGGATTCCCCAACGGCTGTAGTCGGTGGCCGATGCCTGTTGCAGCAAACCGGTGTACCACACGCAGTTACATCCCAATTGACGGATGCTCCGCAAGGCCTTTTCACTGAAGTCGCTCATCTTGCCGCACCCATTCTCTTCGATCGAGCCATTGCGCAACCGAGTCGTATTGGTGTTTCCGAACAGCCTTACCAGAGCCTGGTAGATGATCAACTTCTCTTTTGGGGCAGACATAATCCTAAGGGTTCGTGATTATTGGCTTTGTCTAAAATCTGTCATTCCAAGCAAAGCGAAGAATCTCGACCTTCGGTAGGGGGAGCCTCGACCGCACTCGACATGACATTTTCAGAACCTGCGAATCAGGAATCCGATTCCTGTTTCAGTCATATTGTAAGGAACAAAGGGGAAGATTTTCTACTCCCACCGCAAGACCTCATAACCGCAAAACCTTGGAATCTTCATCCATTTTCGTGCCGCAAAGATACTGAATTTATCCCAATTTCGGCCATAAATCGGAAAAAAGTACGTAAAAATGCACTTTTTTTTCGATTTTTTCCTCAAGTGTGTACCAATTATTGCAAAAATGCGCTATCTTTGCGGCGGTTTTCCAGAAACCATGGCTTGCCCTGATGGTGGAATGGTAGACACGAGGGACTTAAAATCCCTTGGCCTTTACGGCTGTGCGGGTTCGAGTCCCGCTTGGGGCACAAAACGGAGAGCAAGTTCATCCTTGTCCTCCGTTTCTGTTTTTCCCCTGCGTTCCTCTCACCCTGTTGCTCACCCTTCGGTTCGCGTCTACGCACCGCCTTGGCGCTATGAAGCGAGTCCTGCTTGGGGCACGAAACGGAGAGCAAGTTCATTCTTGTCCTCCGTTTTTGTTTTTCCCAGCGTTCCTCTCACCCTGTTGCTCACCTTTCGGTTCGCGTCTACACACCCCTCCCTTTCCACCGTAAGCCGAGGTTTTGCCTCGGCCATTCACAACTCCGTCATTCACATCCTGCCACTTGCACCGCTTCTGCCCACCACCCACCCCATTCTCCCGCCCCGCCTTCCCTCTATACTTCCTCCCTTTCTTCTCCCTTTTTGCTGCCTTCTTGAACCCTTTTTAAGGCAGAAGCTCGACCCAAATTCCACCCCACGCCAACGAAGTTTAAGCCCCGAGAGAAGTACGTTGTGCGCCCATTTTTAAGCAATTATAGATAGCAAAACGCACTAAAACGCACATTTTTGTAGAATTTTCATCATTTTTTTGCCATCGTTTGCGTGTATATAAAAAATAATATATATTTTTGCGCAAAGTATATAAACCAAGCAACCCAGATTTTTGAATAACCCAAATCTCTCTTATTGACTTGTTTTATTTCGTAGAATCTATAAAAATCCTAAAAACGATATGAAACTGAAAACGTACATTATCCCAGATTTCAGAACCATCGAAGTGCGAAGCGGTGCCTATTGCGGACCAGAAATCTCCGTAGTCAACAATGAAACCGGAGGCGGCAGCACCACCGGCGGCGACAACGACGAAGAAGATGCTGGTGCTGCCATCTTCCGCGACGGCATCTGGGACGAAGAGTAATCCCATCCAAAACACACGGATCTCCCTTCTTAGGAGAATTGCCACTGGTGAAGTCCGCAAGGAAACCTTATGTTTCCACCCTCTTCACCGACAACTAATCCCAAAATGAATTTTATTAATTTCTAAAATAATCCCAAATGAAAAAGTTCAACAATTTTTCGATTCTAAGGCAAGGAAAGTTATTCCTGTTAACCTTAGCCGCATGGCTCACCATGAGTCCCTCGTGGGGACAAGATTATTTTTGCCTCACCATGAATGGAGGATGGACCGATGTGGCCAAAGCGGGCCTTGTGTTAATTAAGCAAGGCAATCCCGATCCAATCTATTTGGAGTATTCTACCGACAAGAAAAACTGGACAGACTTCAAAACAGGAGACGCTGATTATGGGTTAATTAATTTTAGCACATCAACAAATGCACTCGGCAAAGGCGTTTCAGTTTCAAAGAACAAGTCCGTTTACATTAGAGCAAAAGGCAAGAACGAGCGGTTCGGCAAAGACCCAAATAACTACTGGTATTTTAAGGTGAAAAGATATTCTTTGGAAGCCGGCACTGCAGATTTAAGTGGCAACATCATGTCGTTGCTCGATCCTAATTGTTTTCGAACAGATGTTCCCGACTATTGTTTTTATAATCTTTTTAATGGATCATCATTCTTATACGCGGCTCCGGAACTGCCTGCAACTGAGTTAGGAGAACACTGTTATGATGGAATGTTTCGAGGCTGTTACAACTTAAATTCTGCCCCCGTTCTACCAGCCACAGACTTGGCTAATGGATGCTATGCCAACATGTTCAACGGATGCTCCAGCATTAATTATTTGAATGTTGGATTCACTTCATGGGGAACTAATGACAACCAATACACATCAAACTGGGTAAATGGGGTTGCAAATTCTGGAACCTTTGTCTGCAAGGAAGATTTGGATCAAACTAAAATCGGAAACAATAATATTCCCTCTGGCTGGAGGGATCAGCCGACCGTCGATGAAACCAACTACTTGTGTTTTACAACAACATCCACAAGCGCAACCATAAAAATCGAAAGACAAGGCAACCCTACTGGGTTAGACGGAAATTTACAATATTCACACGATGGCTCTAGTTGGACGAACTATACCATAGGCAATTCTATCTCATTAAATCGAAAAACGAACACTTACCGAGTTTATTTTAGATCAAAAATCAAAGACGACAGCGGCACATGCAGCAATAATGCTGCAAATTACTATAAGTTCACTATTTCTGGTTATGTAGAAGCCAGCGGTAACATTATGTCTTTGCTAAAATATGACTGTTCAAGGACTGATGTTCCTAATGCTGCATTTTACCGTTTATTCAATGGATGCACTACTTTAAAAAGTCTCCCAGAGCTTCCTGCGACAGAACTTGGCACGGCATGTTATCAAGACATGTTTGCAAGTTGCACCAGTTTATATACATCATCACAATTAAACTTACCTGCAGAAAATCTTTCGTCAAGTTGCTATTATGAGATGTTTGCCAATTGCACATCCTTAACTGATGCGCCAGAACTGCCTGCAATGAATCTTGCCAATGACTGTTATCGCGGAATGTTTCTAAATTGCACAAGTTTACTTTCAGCACCCAATTTACCCGCAACGACTTTAAAGAGCAGAGAAAAAGGCATATTTGTCTGTCCGACAGATTTGCCTCGCACCTTTGGAACATCTTTTATTCCCAAAGATGCAACAGACCCAAACAAACAGTGGTCAGTTAACACAAAAAACACATATCTATGTTTTTCTGCGAACCAAAATGCTTCGAAAATTAGGTTAAATAAAGAAGGCAGTCCTAACTCTGTAGAATTAGAGTATTGCACAAGTGACGAAACCGATGATAGCAACAATTGGACCAATTATACTTGGTCTAATGATGGGAAAGGATATCTGATTGAATTAAATAAAGCAGGAGTTAGACGAGTATACATAAGAGCAAAAGACAGAAATCAAGAATTCTCTAAAGATGCCTCGAATTACTACAGATTTGAAATTACTTCTGGGTATTTCGATGCTGATGGCGATGTCATGTCACTGCTAAGCAAAGAAAGCAACCTTTCTAAAGTACCTGATCGGGCATTCTATAGACTATTCAATCAGTGTTCACGGCTAAAATCAGTTCCTATTCTATCTGCGACAGAATTAGGAGATGCTTGTTATCAATTCATGTTTGCTAGTTGCCAAAACATACAGAGTGCGCCGTTATTACCAGCCAACAGTTTGGCTAAATATTGCTATTACGGCATGTTTGCCAACTGTTACAATCTTAAAAAAGCGCCGCAACTCGATGCCACCAATCTGGCAATTGAGTGTTATTCTGAGATGTTCAAAAATTGTCAAAACTTAACAGAAGCACCAAGTCTTCCAGCCTCAAAACTAGAATTAAGATGTTACTATAACATGTTTGAAGGCTGCTCGCGATTGAAATCCATCAATGTAGCTTTCACATCATGGGGCACGCCGCTTACTAACGGCAAATGGCCATACACAAATGAATGGGTAAAAGGTGTTTCTTCTGAAGGTTATTTTTTCGGGCCTAACGAATTGGAAAAAACCTACGATGAACATCATATACCAGTAGGTTGGAATTCGAATTTAAATCCGCTTTGCTTCACTGCAATAGAGGATGGGACTACCTTGCAATTAAAAAAAGAAGGAAATCCCAATATGATTCTCCTACAATATAGCAAGAACTATGGTTCAACCTGGGTCGATTATGACGAGAACCAATTTAAATTGAATACAGGACAAAAAGTTTTCTTTAGAGCAAAAGACAACAACTCCAACTTCAGTAAAGATGCATCAAATTACTATTATTTTGAAACAAATAAACCTATCAAAGTTAATGGGAACTTGGCATTCTTAATGACAAAAGAAACCAGCAATTGTTCTGTCTCTATTCCAGATTATTGTTTCTACAAGTTGTTCTGCGGCGCCAAAATTACATCCGCACCGGAAGTCTCTACATATAATCAAGTTGGTGCTCATAGCTACGAAATGATGTTTAAGGACTGCAAGGATCTTGTTTCTGGCCCAAGCGAGTTGCCTGCTACTAGTTTGGCAGAATCTTGCTACGAAGGTATGTTTGAGGGCTGCGAGTCGATTACAACAGCACCTACACTACCAATCAACCAAGGTCGTGCCGTTGCCTGCTACAAGGCGATGTTCAAGAATTGTAAGTCTTTGACCAGCAACATTCCTTCTGAACTTGGTCCAGGGTGGAATTTGCAGCCATACTGCTTCGAAAGCATGTTCGAGGGTTGCGAGTCTTTGACAACTACCCCTACACTTCCTACAAGTTCAACCCAATTGACTGAAGGTTGTTACAAAGCTATGTTCAAGGGTTGTACAAGCCTTGTATCTTCCGCTTTGCCAACCTTGCCAGCTAACGTCATGAAAGTCTCTTGCTACGAGAGTATGTTCGAAGGCTGTACAGGCTTGACCACTCCAGCCACACAGTATGAGGTTCCAGATCCTTGGAACGCCTATACTTTGGCTGAAGCATGTTTTAAGAACATGTACAAGGGCTGTACCAGTTTGACATCAACACCAAATACTTTCAACAATGCATTGTATGCTTCTTGCTTTGAAGGCATGTTTGAGGGTTGTACTTCTTTGACTAAGGTTCCATCTTTGTCACAAGAGAGTTTGGCTGCAAGATGCTACTATCGTATGTTTGCAGGTTGTACAAGTCTGAAGCAAGCACCTGAATTACCTGCCAAGAAGGAGAACCTCAAGGATAGTTGCTATGCCTATATGTTCAATGGTTGTACAAACCTCCATTATATGGATGTCGCATTCAACGAATGGCGTGAAAATCTTGGAGCCACACACATGTGGGTAGAAAACGTATCTCCAACGGGTACCTTCATGTGTCCTGATGGTCTTCCAAAGACTCAGGACGAAAGTCACATTCCTACTGGATGGAGTGCAGAAGACAATGGTGATTACCTTTGCTTCACGGCATTGTCCGACGAATGGACTGATTTGCAGTTCCTAAAACAAGGCTCTCCTAACCAGCTATCTTATAAGTATTCTACAGATAAGAAAAACTGGACATCTGTCTCTGGTGGCACTTATGCACAGTTGATGGGACCTGTAACCGCAGGCACCACCGTCTATATCAAGATTACAGAAGGACGATTGAGCAAAGATGCCAACAACTACTGGAAATTCACTTGTAACAAACCCGTAGCTGTAAGTGGCAACATAACATCCCTGCTGGATGCATCCATGGAGCAAACCGATGTTCCGGACTACTCGTTCTACAAACTCTTTGCTGGCTGTACAAGCATCCAAGACATCTCTGGATTGAAGATGCCAGCAACAGAAGTCGGAGCTTACGCATACGCTAACATGTTCGAGGGTTGTACATACTTGCAGAACAATAGCACCGTTGCTCCAGAATTGCCAGCTACAACCTTAGGCAACTACTGCTACCAGAACCTCTTCAAGGGATGGACTGCATTGACCAAGGCGCCAGAGCTCCCTGCCACCACCTTGGAGGAAGGTTGCTACAGCGGTATATTCAAGGGCTGTACTTCTTTGGCTACAGCACCTGTATTGCCTGCAACTACCTTGGTAAATGATTGCTACGACTCTATGTTCGATGGCTGTTCATCATTGAATAGTTTGAACGTATCGTTCACCGCATGGTTGGATGGAGCTACCGACAACTGGGTAAATGACGTTGCCGAACATGGTGACCTCATCTGTCCATGGGCCCTGGCACAATCTGCTAAAGACAAATGGGTAGTTGGCTCTAACTACGACAACGCATACGGCGGAAGCAAGATTCCACTGGACAAGGATCACAAATGGATTATCCTGACCCATACAGACATGGAGTTTAACTACAGAACTGGAGAACTTTCCATTGCAGGTGGCAATCCTATCTACTGGAGCACAGACGAAAGCCTTGCATTTGACAATTACTCTACCGTTGGCACACGAGTTGACGCAGAGCCAGCAATTGTAGATTGCAACGAGTGGCTCAACGCTACCACAAACGATCTTGACAGCATCACATACTATGCATTGGCATTGACAGGTGATGAATCTGGATTCACCAAGCCAACCGTCAACAGTCTGACCATCTACCGTCATCCTAAGAAGATTGACATGTGCATCTGCGATACGGAAGAAGAATTTGAAACCGCCATGTATTATGCTAGCAAGGTTTCGAGCGCAGACTACCCTGTCAAAGTGCTGATTGAAGATGGCGAATATAACTTCGGCAACAAGAGCTTTGAAGTTGGCGAATATGTATCTGTTATTGGCGAGTCTCTCAATGGAACGATCCTCAAGAGTTCTGCAGAAAAGGGTGTTCTCTACATCAAGGGTAACGATGCTTACTTGCAGGACATGAAGTTGGTTAACACTGGTTCTGGTGCTGCATTTACCAACAAGGGGCAACGCACCACCTTGCATGTTGCTATGGAAGGATACTACAATGAAGGTGGTATGTCTAAGCACTATTTGCCTGAGGCATGGAATCGTGCTACAGATCCAACGCAGGCGACTATTACTGCTGCAAGCGTCAATGGAAGTTCCATTTGTTTAACTTCAGATGCTAAATACTTTTTGGTACGCATTAATGAAAAATATGCATTTGCCAACAGCAAAGATTTCCACGTTGTAGAAAGCATCGAAGGCAAAAATATTACCGTCCGTGCGGCCAACAGCCGTGGAGCCTTTGGCGAACCTGTTACTCCTACCCTCATTGAACCAAATGGTTCGAAATATGACGAGTTCAGTGTCAAACTCAATGGCTATGGATTCTCTTCATTCTGCTTCGATGATGATAACATCGACCAGCTACAAGTCATTGGAGCAAGCGTTTACAAGGGTATCTACCGCGATGGCGCAGTTTACCTTACTCGTCTGAATGAACATGACATCGTTCCAAGACAAACAGGTGTCATCCTCGCAGGTTTGCAGAATAGTACTGTAAGTTTCTACGAGAACAACAGTGTAGTATTGAGTGACGAAGAACGCAATCCATACAGCTACCTCCCAGACGAGAAATGTATCGGTATGTCGGGCAACTGGAGCACAGAGACCATTGTCAACAACGGACATAACTACTACGTTCTCTCTAGCACTTATGGAGGCTTCAGACCTCTCAAGAAAGACGGAGGTACTATCAAGCCTCACAAGGCATACTTCGACCTTGGCAATGAAACCAACGCGTCAAGTGTTCGCATCGTCTTCGGCATGTGGGAGGAAGAAGAGGAAGAGGTTGTCTCTGGCATCAATTACCTCCCAACCGCAGGCAACGACTCCGAGTACAGCTACATGCTGACTGGTGTTCGAATGAAGGATGCCAAGGGCTTAGTCATCCAGAACAACAAGGTCGTATTGATTAAGTAATCAGCACGACCAACCTATAGGGAAACGGTCATCTACAACAAACGTAGATGACCGTTTTCTATTTATCTACGAGAGACAAACTGACATTTGCATCCTTCATAATGACTGTTAGGTCGAGCACGATTATTGATGCCCCACCCTCCCACTTACGAGCAAAAAGAAAGGGCAACGTTTCCGTTACCCTCGTATCGTACTTACAACGATTCTTTCAACTAATCTGACTCCAATCGACCCGCTTACCGAAAAGGACAGACAAGCGGCGTCGCAACAGGTTGTTGGCAGGCGCTTCCAGCAATGGATCCTTGTCGATAATCTCCTTGGCCAAATCGCGGGCGAATTGGAGAATATGTCCATCTTTCGCCAAAGAGGCAATACGCAAGTCGAATGCAAGGCCCGACTGTTGCGTACCTTCGATATCGCCAGGACCGCGCAACTGCATATCTGCCTCGGCAATCTGGAAACCATCCGTCGTGTCGCACATAATCTGAATACGCTTGCGGGTGTCCGACGAGAGGTTGTACCCTGTCACCAACACGCAGTATGATTGATCGGCGCCACGACCGACACGGCCACGCAACTGATGGAGTTGCGACAATCCGAAGCGTTCGGCACTCTCGATGACCATCACCGAGGCATTGGGTACATTGACACCCACCTCGATGACCGTCGTAGCCACCATGACATGCGCCTGACCAGAGACAAAACGTTGCATAGCCGCCTCCTTATCCTTCGGTTTCATCTTGCCGTGCACCATGACGACACTATATTCAGGACCGAAAGCTGCCTGCATATTCAGGAAGCCCTGCTCCACGTCATGATACTTCATCTTCTCGTTCTCCTCGATAAGCGGATAGACGACATAGATTTGACGCCCCTCCTCCAACTGCTGCCTCATGGCACGAATCAAGCCCTCGCGCTGCTGATCCCAACGATGAATCGTCACCACAGGTTTGCGTCCAGGAGGGAGTTCATCAATCACCGAGACATCCAAGTCGCCATAAAGCGTCATGGCTAAAGTGCGCGGAATAGGAGTCGCTGTCATAATCAGCACATGAGGCGGCTGCACATTCTTGAACCACAACTTACTGCGTTGCTCCACACCGAAGCGGTGCTGTTCGTCAATCACCACGACACCCAGATTACGGAACTTCACATTCGGTTCCAACAAAGCGTGCGTGCCAATCAAGATGTGCAACGAACCATCCTCCAGTTGGGCATGAATCTCGTCTCGTTGCTTCTTACGCGTGCTGCCCGTCAACAGAGCGACACGCACCTCCATGCCCGAAAGGAGTTTGACGATGCTCTCGTAATGTTGCGTTGCCAAAATCTCCGTCGGTGCCATGATACAGGCCTGAAAACCATTGTCCAATGCCATCAGCATCGTCATCAATGCCACCATCGTCTTGCCGCTGCCCACATCCCCTTGCAGGAGGCGGTTCATCTGACTGCCACTGCACATGTCGGCTCGAATCTCTTTGAGCACACGTTTCTGCGCACCCGTCAGTTCAAAAGGCAGATGATGATAGTAGAAGTCGTTGAAGTACTCCCCTATTCGACTGAACACAAAGCCGCGATTCCCTTGCTGACGCATCTTGAAAGAGCGAATCAGGTAGAGTTGCAGATAGAACAGTTCCTCAAACTTCAGTCGAGCCTGAGCCCGTTGCAGGTTCTCGGGCGTAGCCGGAAAATGAATCTGCCGAATGGCCTGATTATAAGGCATCAACTGATAATGTTCAACAATATAAGCCGGCAAAGTCTCAGGAAACGGATCCAGATGGCTACGCAGAAAACCGAGGATAATGCGTTGTATGGACTTGGAGTTCAACATATAACGCTTCATCTTTTCGGTCGTATTGTACATACCCATCAACGACTGTTGGGCATCGACACCCGCCTTCGAGGCCGATTCCAGTTCCGGATGAACCACCTGAAGGGCATGGTTGAACTCACTCTCCTTGGGTTGACCGAACAGGAGATAGTCCTCCTTGCGATGTACGCTGTCCTTGATGTATCGAAGTCCATTGAACCAGACGCACTCAATGACGCCTGTCCCATCCGAGAATAATCCCTTGTACCGATGGCTGCGCGTTCCGACACCAAGTTCCTCAAAGACAGAGAATTGCCCCTTGAGAAGCACATACGGCATTTCGCCGTGCAGGTCCTTGATCTTGTATATCTTACTCTTGTCGACGTACCTGTATGGGAAATAAGAGAGCAACTCTTCGTCAGTGGTGATTTTCAACTCACTGGCGAAGAGTTCCGCCCGCTTGGGGCCTACTCCTGGCACGTATTTCAGTTCCAAAGTAACAAGAGATTAGTTATCCAATAGATGATATTACAAGTTGATTCGACGCTTGATAACACGATACGTAGCACCCAAGCCCAACAAGAATGCCAAGCCAATGCCGATGCCGATGCTCAGTTCATAGTTCAGGCCGAAACCGCCGTTCTGAAGCATAAGGATAAACGAGGTGCACACCGTGGTCATGAACATGGCAGGCAACATCGAGACAAGGTACCAAGCCCCACGTTTACGCTTTATCAGATAGACCGTTATGGCCCACAACGTGAATACCGAGAGGAGTTGGTTGCTCCAGCCGAAGTAGCGCCACAACATACCGAAACCATTCTTGTCGGTCATGCTCCAAATCAGGATGGCCATCGTGACGACAAATATCGGAATAGCTACCAACAGACGATTACGCATGCTCCTCTGTTCCAACTTCAAGAAATCGGCAATGATGAGACGGGCACTACGCAGAGCCGTATCACCCGAACTGATAGGAGCCACAGCCACACCAATCAATGCCAACACGGCGCCAACCGAACCGAGCCAATTCTTGGAGATATGCGTAGCCACGGTTCCACCATCATAGCCGAAGCCCTGTTCATTGAACAAGCCATGACGGTTGAAGAAATAGGTGGCAGCCGCTGCCCATACCAGCGCAACGATACCTTCAGTCACCATCGCACCATAGAAACAGGGACGACCCAACTTCTCGTTTTGAATGCAACGCGCCATCAAAGGACTCTGCGTGGCGTGGAAACCAGAAATAGCTCCACAGGCAATCGAGATGAACATCATCGGGAACAGATGTTGCAGTTTAGCCTCCGACATCCACTTTTCGTTGACGAAACTCTCCTCCTCCCACCACTCGGGCAGAGGAGGTTGCTTGATGAGGATGTAACAACCGATGCCGACGGCCATGAAAATGAGACAGAAGGCAAAGAAAGGATAGACCTTGCCGATAATCTTGTCAACAGGACAAAGCGTAGCTATTATATAATAGGTAAAGATGATGGCAACCCATGCATAGAGGTTGGCAGCATCCGAGAAGATGCCTCTGGTCATCTCTCCCAAGATGGAAGCAGGCGAAGAGGTAAACACGGCAGCCACCAAGATCAGGAGCACCACCATGAATGCCGACATCACCCATCGGATGGTCTTGCCCAAATAGGTTCCAATAATCTCCGAGAGCGAGGCACCCTCATGGCGCAACGAAATCATGGCCGACAGATAGTCGTGCATGGCTCCCGCAAAGATAGTACCCAACACAATCCACAAGTAGGAAGCGGTACCGAACTGTGCTCCCATGATTGCACCGAAGATTGGTCCAACGCCTGCAATGTTAAGGAACTGAATCATGAAAACCTTCCACGTCGGCATAGGGATGTAGTCCACCCCATCCTGACGAGTAAAGCAAGGTGTTTTCCGGTTTGGGTCGGCACCAAAAAGTCGACTAACAAACACGCCGTAAGTAAAGTAGCCCAAGATCAAAACGGCTAAGGCTATGATAAAACTAATCATTTTTAGGTATAGATATATTTGTTATCATCCGCAAATTTACAAAAAATAGAGATATCAAGTGCAAAATCACGTCAAAAAAGCATTTTTTTTGTAATTTTCTTGTTAATACACGATAAAAGACATATCTTTGCATCACAAAGAGACGAAGGACCTTGTGTTTGCTCAGCAATCACAGTACCTGAATTTAAGTAAAACAACATATAACTATTCTAAAAAACTCAAACTATTTATGGCACGTGTAATTTCAGCTGACAAGTGTGTAGCTTGTGGTTCATGTATCGGTGAGTGTCCTGTAGAGGCTATCTCTGAGGGCGATGTTTACACCATCAACGCAGATGCTTGCATCGATTGTGGTGCTTGCGAGGCTGCTTGCCCTAACGAGGCTATCTCTGAAGCTTAATCCTTCAGTTAACCGTTTAACGGATGTTCCTCACCGGAGCATCCGTTTTTTTTTACTATTAAGGCTGGATACTGAAACGGTATTCAGCCTTTTCCCTTACATTTCATCCCACAAAAAGTCTATTAGGCCAGCCTTTCTATTATCAAGTCGGCTCCAAACACACCCTACCGAGCAGAGCGGGAACCGCTTTCCCGCTTTCCAATGCACGTTCATCCCTTTCTGATGTAGCAAAACTCCGATGGAGGTAACGCTTTGTTTCTCCCTTCTTGCTACCTTTAAAAGGGAGCAAAAAGGCAGAAGGTCAGTAAATGGTCAAGGGAGGGTAAATCAGAAAAGCGTAATGAGAGAGTGATGCCAGACCATCACCACAGGAGTGGGACAAAGGGAACTGGACAGGCA
>CACYQQ010000099.1 GCA_902776605.1 uncultured Bacteroidales bacterium
CTGACCTGGATGCGAACCTGATACTCAGGCTTCAACTTGATGATAAAGCTCTCAGCAACTTGGTTGCCCTTCTTGTCGGTAGTGGTGTTGACGCCATCGATCTTGCCGTACAAGCCGCCGTTGGTGATGACGTTGTCGCCTACCTTCATGCTGTTGCGCTCTTCCTCGATTTTCTGCTGCTGCTTCTTCTGAGGACGAATCATGAAGAAATAGAATACGACGATGATACCAACGATGAAAAGCAAGTTGGTGATGCCAGGATTGCCTGCTACTTCAGCACCTTCCTGGGCTGTTTGTGCGGCTTCTGTAGCCTGCAACAATAGTGTGTTGAACATAATCTATATTTTATTATATGTGAATAAGTTCTGATATTTAAAAGAAGTGACAGAGAAGTGACAATGAAGTGACAGAGAAGTGAAAAGGAAGTGACAAGGACGTTTGACTCGGCTGTCGATTGATGTCGGAGTATTCGGAATTTTCGGATTCCTCCGAGTATTCGGATTCCTCCGATTGACCTCACTCTACTTTACCCTCTGCTCTTTACGCTCAATTCTTATAAATCACTCCCTCTTTTTTCCACTCCTTGGCAATCTTATCGACGATGCCGTTGACGAAGCGGGCGCTGTCGGGGGCGCAATAATGTTTGGCCAGTTCGATGTACTCGTTCATCGAGATGCGCGTGGCGATATCCTCGAAGTTGCGGATTTCGGCCAAAGCGCAGATCATGATGACCTTATCCATCAAAGCCATACGTTCCACCTGCCAGTTGCTGGCATTCTGGTCGATGAGCTCCAGATATTCATGAGCCTCGTCGATAGCGTGATGGAAGAGGGCACGAGCGAACTTCTGGTCCTCGTTGCGGTCGAACATCTTGGCAATCTTGATGGCCTCAGTATCAGGCTGCATCTGGTTGATGGCCTTGACGACGAACTGGGTGACCGTCGAGAGGTCGTCGTTCCAGTAGATGCTCTTCTCCTCCAAGGTGGCATCGAGCAAAGCATCGCGGGTGATGACCTGAGCGAAGATGTCTTTCCAGAGCTCTTTCTCCTGCTCGAAGGTAGGCAATGCCTTCTGGTTCATGAAAGTCTTGTACGATTCGAGCGTCTCAATCTGCTCCAACAGATGACGGTAAGTCTCGGTGTCGAAGTCGCTCATCAATTCATGCTCCTCCACATAGTCCATCACGTTGCTCTTCTCCACGATGCACTTAGCCACTTGGCTATTGGCAAATCGGGCATTTGGGAACTTCTCTTCCTGAGTAGGCAGGAACTTGTTTCGGGCATTCTCTAACTGGTTCTTTCTGTATTCGGTCAACTTGACCACCAACGCCAACAAGTAGTTGTAAAGTTTATAGGAGGACTCGATGGATTGAGCCATCTCCTCATCGCAGTTAATCTTGTCCAAGCTTCCCTGCATGTATGCATATACCAGCTGGACAGTCTTAATACGGATTAATAATCGGTTGATCATATAAAACAAATTTGGCGCAAAGTTAGTGAAAATTTGCCACTTGACCAAATTTACACGTCAATTATTGCGCTATCCGCCCTGCAACGTTGGTATTTGTTATTTGGAGTTACAAGTTGAGAAATGTCCTAAGTCGTTCCGTTCGTGCGGAGTTCCTTTTAACCGATAGGTTTTCAAGCCGATAGACCATTCCTGATAATGTCAGTCCAGTTTCTTGACTTTGGATGTCGGCAGAGCTCGCCAGATATTGTACATCTGAACAGCGATGCAAATGCCACAGACAATCAGGGTGACGGCCAGATTCTTGTTCAGTTCGGTATGCACTTCTGGAATCTCCATGATGTCGAACGAAACACTGAAACGCTCAATGAATGAATCTTCGCAGAAGTCCGGGTTGTCGGCAAGCTGTCGGGCGATGTCAATGGCATAGCCGACGTAAGTGCCTAAGATAGAGAAAACTAAACTGATAATAGATACTATTACGATGCCGGTTTTGTCCAGTTTACCTTTCGCCCAAGAGTATCCTTTCAGTGCCAAGGCATAATAGACGAGGCCTGTTACTCCAGCAATCTTTCCGAGGGCAAAGAAGAAGACCGACGCCAGGATGCCTGGAATGGAGAAGATAGCTCCTGTGGCAGCTCCTCGCAGGTAATTGTCGGGCTGACGGTCCAGATTTTCTTTTTCTTCGTTCAATCCTTTCTGAATTTGGCTGGCACATGCTTCACAGAGGGGCATTGGCTCTCCGTTCATTTCATAGACTCTGACTTTGACATCCGACGAGGCTGCATTATCGCAATAACTGCACTTGACTTCGGAGTTTGGATACTTGTTGGCAATGTAGTTGGCGATATCCTCAATCACCTCCTTGATCTTCGATACCTTGAAAGGCCAGAATTTTTCGGGGAAAGTGATTTCTACATAACGTGATGGGTTTTCGGAGAACGATACTTGGCTGGCGTATCCTTTCTTTTCCCAGGTCTTTATCTTCTCTTTGTCTTCATCGTCCAATACTTCGGGAGTCCTGATGCAGAGCAGTTTGATATTTCTGCCATCGGCAAAGGAAAAGAAACTATTCTTGACAAAACCATAGCAAATAGTGCCGTTGTCTTTGAATCCCAGTTGATTTCTAAGTTTTTTGAGTCCAGGAAAAATCATAGTTTTAAGGATGTTTTTGCAGTGTCTTTCAATAATCATTGTTGGAATCGAAATAACCGCGGAATTTAGATGATAGGTTTGGTAAAAAAAAAGCAGCGGACGATTTCGCTGTATTGCTTAATCGTCCGCTGTGTTATAATCTTCGTATTACATCATACCGCCCATGCCTGGGTTGCCGGCTGGCATAGCAGGTTCTGGTGCTGGCTTGTCAGCGATGACACACTCGGTAGTGAGGAACATACCTGCAATTGAAGCAGCGTTCTCCAGGGCTACACGAGCTACCTTAGCTGGGTCGATGACACCTGCCTTGAGGAAGTTTTCGAAGCTGTCGGTGCGGGCATTGTAACCGAAGTCACCCTTGCCCTCCTTGACCTTCTGTACGATGACAGCGCCCTCCTTGCCAGCATTGGCAACAATCTGACGCATAGGCTCTTCGATGGCACGCTTAACGATCTCGATACCGAGTTGTTCGTCGTCGTTGGCACCCTTGAGACCATCCAGTTCGGCAGTAGCGCGGATGTATGCGACACCGCCGCCAGGGATGATACCTTCGGCCATGGCGGCACGGGTAGCGCAGAGAGCGTCATCGACGCGGTCCTTCTTCTCCTTCATCTCGACTTCGCTGGCTGCACCTACGTGGAGCACGGCTACGCCGCCAGCCAACTTAGCAAGACGCTCCTGGAGCTTCTCACGATCGTAGTCAGAAGTGGTCTTCTCGATCTGAGCCTTGATGGTCTGTACACGCTGAGCAATAGCCTCCTTGTCACCAGCACCATCGACGATGGTAGTGTTCTCCTTGCTGACAACGACCTTGTCGGCATGACCGAGCATCTCGACAGTAGCGTTCTCGAGCTTCAAGCCGACCTCCTCGCTGATGACGATACCACCAGTCAATGTAGCGATATCCTGGAGCATCTCCTTACGACGGTCACCGAAGCCTGGAGCCTTGACAGCGCAGATCTTGAGGCTGCCGCGCATGCTGTTCAGTACGAGGGTGGCCAATGCCTGGCTGTCAACGTCCTCGGCAATAATGAGCAATGGGCTGCCTGACTTAGCAACTGGCTCCAATACTGGCAGGAGGTCCTGAAGGTTAGATATCTTCTTGTCATAGATCAAGATAGCTGGCTGATCCATCTCGCAAGTCATCTTGTCTGCATTGTTCATGAAGTATGGCGAGATATAGCCGCGGTCGAACTGCATACCCTCGACAACATCAACGGTAGTGTCAGTACCCTTGGCCTCCTCGACGGTGATGACACCCTCCTTCTGGACGGTCTTCATAGCGTCGGCGATGAGCTTGCCGATCTCCTCATCGTTGTTGGCCGAGATGCGGGCAACGTTCTCAATCTTGGTGTAGTCGTCGCCAATCTCCTCGCTTTGAGCCTTGATGCTCTCAACGACTTTGGCAACGGCCTTGTCGATACCGCGCTTCAGGTCCATTGGGTTGGCACCAGCGGTGACGTTCTTCAGACCTACACCGATGATAGATTGAGCCAAAACAGTTGCAGTAGTAGTACCGTCACCGGCGCTGTCACCGGTCTTGCTGGCTACCTCCTTGATGAGCTGAGCACCCATGTTCTCGAATGGATCTTCCAACTCTACCTCCTTAGCCACGCTGACACCATCCTTGGTGATGTGTGGAGCACCGAACTTCTTATCGATGATGACGTTACGACCCTTAGGACCAAGGGTAACCTTAACTGCATTGGCGAGCTGATCGACACCGCTCTTGAGCAGGTCACGGCTCTCTGTATTGAATTTAATTATTTTAGCCATAATTTTGTTTAATTGAAAATTGATAATTGAAAATTGATAGCCTTCGGGAAATCTTATTTTAGCATGGTCAATATTGACATTGGTACTATTTAGATGTGGTTGGGTTTTGTGCCGGACTTTTGTATCGTCCTTGTCACTTCCTTTTCACTTCTCTGTCACTTCCCTTAACTACCTTTTAATTTATGCGAGCACAGCCAACACGTCGCTCTGGCGCATGATGAGGTATTTCTCGCCCTCAACTTCGATTTCCTGTCCGCTGTACTTGCCGTACAAGACGGTGTCGCCAGCCTTCAAAACCATTTCTTCGTCTTTCGTACCGTTACCGGCAGCGATAACTTCACCCTTCAAAGGTTTTTCCTTGGCGGTATCAGGAATGATGATGCCACCAATCGTTTTTGTCTCAGCGGGTGCTGGTTTGACCAACACACGGTCTGCAAGTGGTTTAATGTTCATAGTGTTATATTTTTTAGTTTATATTTTTGGTTTTGCTATATAATATAGTTTCTGTAGTCGCTAACTTAAATCAAAAAGCGGCTGTGACTTTTGGGTCACAACCGCTATGCTACAAAAACCGTGCCAAACTATTTATTTTGCCAAATTGTCACGGCTCGGGCGCAATATGTCATTATATCCGATGGCGCGCATACCTTGTTGTACGCTGCGCGCATTCTGCTGCGCGCCCAACAGACTGGTGTGCGTGTGGTCGTGGTTGAAGTAGGCCTTGGCTGCTTCTCGACCGATGGCATCCAGATAATCGGCAGTAAGGTTGTGGACGTCAATGAAATCCACGCCCGTTGCCTCAACCACTTCGCGATACCATTTGCCGTACGAGTCGTTGCGGCGCTCGATGTTCGGACCCTTGCTGTTGTCTGTTGGTCGTGCCTCTCCTGGCTCGGGCCAGATGTTACGTGGCGTCAGGCTCAATAGGATAGGGGTGGCACCCTTCTCTCGGGCATCGTCAATGAATTTGCGAAGGTACCAACCAAAACTATAGACCGTCAGATATTCGCCTGTGGTCTCGTGCTTATAGACATGGGTCGAATCCTTGCCTGTCGCAATCTCGTTACGGTCTTTGCCGCGTCCAATCTCGTTGCCCGTGTCGTTATGTCCGAACTGGATGAGTACAATGTCGCCGGGTTGCAGCGAGTTATAGACTTTGTCCCAACGGCCCTCGCGGAGGTAGGTGCGACAAGAGCGACCTGCCATGGCCTCGTTGGCAAAAGTGACCTTGGTGGAATCGAATACCAGATAACCTTGACTACCCCAACCCCACATACCGGTCGAGTCCTTGTCGGCATTCTTGCAAGTGCTGTCGCCACAAAGCCAAACCACTGGTTTGCCGGGCTTGCGGTTCACCTGTGCGGTGACAGGAGTGAGGTCCAACAGATAATCCTTCAGTTTGCAGTCGGGACACTGCTGGATGGCGAGGGCAGCGCTGTAGGCATTGTTTTCGGCACCGAACTTACTGGTGTGAATCTTATCGACATAGTAGAACATATAATCGGTCTTGCGGTGACCGAAACTCTCCAAACGCTTGGCACTCACATCCTCCAGATCGACGAAGGGTACGTTCATCTCCTCGGCAATAGCTTTCTGCCAAGCCGTGATGGTCTCCGTCTTGCGGGTGATGGTGGTGTCGTTGTCCCAACTGTTACGAGGGGTCAATGAGCAGAGGATAGGGTTGGCTTTCTTGGCGCGTATGTCGCGAATGAACTTGCGCATGTATTCACCGTAGCTATAGACATCCTCCTCTCGGCCATTGTCTTTCGGGTTGCGACAGTCGTGCAAGGTGACGTGAACCACTGTGTCGGGGTCAATGCCATGGATGCTGTTGCGGGCCGTGAAAGTGTCTAATGGGCCGTTGTCGTTGTGGCCCAACTGAATAAGTACGTAGTCACCTTTCTTCACTCCTTTGAGCACATCGGGCCACAATTGGTTGTAGAAAGTGCGGGTCGACGTACCGCCCAGGGCATGGTTTTCCACCGTAATTTTGGTCGTGTCGAACCACTGGTAAGCAAAAGCGCCCCAGCCCCACTGACCATTGTTTCCGTTCCCTTTCGTGCCAGTTCGCATGGTGCTGTCGCCGATGAGCAACAACACAGGGTTCTTGCCTTTGCGACTTGAACCAGGTACTGGACGGGCATACTTGTTGCCCACATCATCACTCTTCTTATATTTATCTACGGTCGTGTCGTTCACGCCGTTCGCATCTTTCTTTTGCTGGGCGACGGCTCCTGCTGCCAGTAGCAGACAGAGGGCCGATATCAAGATTTTTTTCATTTGTTTAGTTTATGGGTAAATATGGGGTTGATGAGAATAGCCTTGATGGATACTATGGCGAAAACTTCACACGCAGTATTAACGTGAACGAAGTGAACCATTAACGCAAAGCCATTAACACGTAGCGAAGCGGAGTATTAGTGTTCGCATCGCGAACTTCTTTAGTTTCCGTCCGGTTTGGTCATGTTCACGAATGGGCTGTTGTTCCAGTGGAACGACTCAACGGGATCGGGTTGAGCAGGATCGAAGCCTTGGAAGTCGGAACTGATGTGCTTCTTGAGTTCTTCGAGGTTCGACTGGAGGATGCCCTGCACCACCATCTTGGCAATTTCGTAGGCACCGTAGGGGTTGAAGTGAGTGTTGTCGGCCAATGCCTTAGGCTGGTCGGGCCAAGTGTTAGCAGGGTAGTGTACAAACGCTTGAGTCGATTTCTCAGGTCCCATCGCCTCGTAGAAAGCTTTAGTCATATCCTGGAGGTCGATGCAGAGCAACTCTTCACGTTTGGCGATGTCGCGGACGGCAGCAGGATAATCCTTGTGCGTATTCTCGACGACGTTGCCCTTGAAGAATCGGCGCATGGTTGGCGTGCAGAGAATGAAAGTGGCTCCCTTGGCGCGGCACTGGTCCAAGATGAATTTCACGTTGCGGCTGAAGGCATAGTAGGCACCATTGCCAGGTCGGTTGTCGGCTTTCTGGTCATTGTGCCCAAACTCCAGAATCACAAAGTCACCTTTCTTCAGGCGGCTGTAGATTTTGGCCCAACGGTTCTGTGCCAGGAACGACTCGGCGGCCAATCCGCTTTCGGCGTAGTTGGCAACGCTGAGTTGGTCATCCAGGAAGCGGGGCACCATCTGACCCCACGAGGCCCACGGTTCGTTGCTTTGGTCCACTACGGTGCTGTTGCCGCACAGGTAGAGGGTGGGCGACACGGTGTCGAGTTCTATCTTGATGCTCTGCACGGCAGGGGCGTCACCGTTCACCTCGATGGTAAGTTTTTCGTCCCAATGCAGTTTGCCGTCCTCGTTCTTCTTCAACTTTACCTGGTCGGCTTGACCTTTCTCGTTGATGAAGTGGACGTTACGCTTGTTGACGATGAAGGTCTTGGTGACCAACTCTCCGCGTTTGGTGGCGAGGTTTTCGATGAAGAGGCGGCGACTCTCGCAGCGGATGGAGGTCACAGCAGCGCGTTTCTTGCTGCCCAAGGTGACAGTCACACGGTAGTTGCCGTCGGGCACATTGGCCGATACGAAAAATGGGGTTGACGACTTGCCGTCCCACGATGTCTGGAGGTCATAGCCGTAGCCGACCGACTCTGAGAACGCCGGCAACTTAGGCAGTTGCAAATCCAAGGTTTCGAAACTGGTAGTCTGTGCCTTCAGTAGCACGGCACAACACATCAAAAGTACAAAGGTTAGTCGTTTCATAATATTATAGGTATGTTCTAAAAATGTCATGTCGAGTGTAGCCGAAACATCTCTTTTGTTTTTCGGTAATAGAACAAGGATGGAGATTCTTCACGCCGTTCCGGATGACAATTTTTAGAAGTTACTTACTTTTAGCGAGGCAAAGGTACGTCTTTTTTGTCTTTTCTCCAAATTTTTCAAGGCTATTTTTCACAAGGGCCACTTATTGTCATTCTTGTTCTTTTGAATATGCCCCTTTCTTGGTTCTTCGAATTGTTCGACCCCATTCTCTGTAAGGTCTTGATTTGTCATTGTCATAAAGGTGCTGAATTAAACCGTTATGGCCAAAATTTCTGCATAATAGTTTAATTTAGCACCTTTATTTTCTTATTTTTATCTTTTTCTCCAAATTTTTATTCCTCAAGACGTGAAAAGTGGAGTTATTGTGCATTTTTAAATCTCCAGCACATTGCGAACTACCCACCACACGAAGAATTGCACTACGTAGGTCCAATAGACGGCGGGATGGCGCACGGCACGATGCAACCAGTCGAGCCGATGGTGGTAGTTGTACCACGTCGAGGCAATGGCGGCCAGGGCATAGGGGATAGAGACCACGAAGAATAGGTTGTAGTGCCACGCCTCGGCCCATTGTCCATGCACCAGGGCATGGAGTGCCCGTTGCCCTCCGCACGACGGACAAGAGGTCCCAGTCCAGAGCCTCCAGCTGCATTGTATAGGATGTATATCGGATTGAGGGTCAATGTAATAATACACTATTCCTGCGGCGATTATCAGCACGGGAAGGAGATAGGGCATTATTGCATTGACCCTCTTGAATACAGTTGTCAATGTCATGGAACGATAACGTTGTCGGACATGATGGCCATGATGCCAGCAGCACCGACGACTGCGAAGTAGATGATGTGGCTAATCAGGCCGACGGCGGCAGTGACGAGGACCAAGGTCTTGGCTGTGGCCGACGCTTTACAGGCCCCTTGGTAGTCGCCTGCGTTGTAGAGGCTGCCCACTTTGGCCGAATAGACGATAGCTGCAATGCCGATGGGCAGACAGCAGAAGAGGGTGGTTAAGATGGACCAAACCAGATAGTCGTTTGGTTTCGGTTGTTGGTTTTCCATTGTTAATTATATTTATAAAGTGTGATACGATAGTCCTTCGAAAGGTTATTTGTCGGGGCCAAAGATGACGGCCAGAATAAGTACGCATATATACAGAAACCAAAATACGGCACCTAAAATGGCCGAAATGGTCAAGAACTTCTTGGCCTTGTCCGATGCCTCTTGGGCGCCATCATAATCGCCGCACAGGAAGCGGCTCTCCACTTTGGCCGAATAGACGATGAGTCTTCTGGCATTTTCTTTTTGTTTTCCATTGGAAAGATGATGTTGTTTGGGTGAAAGTTAGTTTGTCAAACGTCACGAAAGTCGATAAGGTTTTCATCGAACGGCGCAAAGATACACTTTTTTCTTCTATCTGCCAACGATTTGGTCTGTTTTATTTGTCTCAATGGCCATTATTCCGTTATTATCGACCGATTTTCAATCTGTGTTCCCACCCGGATATTGCCCGAATCCTATCCGGAGAGGGTCATTCCTTCGTTCTTGGCAGGACATAAGCTCCTTTATAATTCGGATATCTTTCGGTATATGGATTATAAAGAGGCGGAATTTGAAGACATGAATGTCGATTTTTTTATATTTCGTTATGTCGTCGATTCCGTTGGCAATCTAAATTATAGAGGATATCGTTAATAGGATATCCTCTTTTTTTTGCTGTTTTGCTTGTCCAGAAACCGAAAAATGTGTATATTTGCACCGCAAAATGTTTGCCGACCTCATTTGGGAACAGGATTGCCCGTCTGAATACCGCACTTTACCACACACTATATCACTTAAACAAACATGAAACAAACTTTATTGCTGAGCCTCGCGCTCTGGTTTTCAATCCTTTCGGCATTCGGTGCCGAACCTATCACTGTGTATAACACCCCTTGGCGCAACGTGCAGACCGGCGATTGGGAAATTGCTTTCTATCCCGACTTTGCCATCTACGATTGCGCTTTCTGGCAGTACAAGGAGCAGACCCAGAAGGGCGATGCCTACGAGTTTACTCTCTTCAACGCCGACCGCACGCTCTCGGTCAAGGTGGGTAAGGACAAAAAAGGAGTACGCACCATCTCCATCGATGGACGTAAGGGAAAATATGCCGCCATCACGTCATCGGCTATGCCCGACTATCCTGTCAAGGACAATAGACAAGGATTCGTCGACTCTCACTATCGTCCGGACTCAGTCACCATCATCGGATGCTTGCGGAACTTGCCGTCCAAAAAATGGAGCAACGAGGTAA
>CACYQQ010000100.1 GCA_902776605.1 uncultured Bacteroidales bacterium
AGTTCATCCACCAGAAGGCCACGCGGCGGCGCACGGTATAATGCACCTTAGCGCCCTGTACAGGAACGCCACTATAGGTCATGGCACGGGCCAGGGCATGCACGACGTCGCCAGCCTGATAGGCAACACCGTTGCAGTTGGTAAGACCAGCTTCCTGGGCTTCAGCAGAGGTACTATAGACACCCTTTGTCTTGTAACCATAGAAGGCGTAAGGATTCTCGCCGACCTTGCTGATGATTTCACCGCCGTCACTGAGGGTAGTGATGAAGCTATCCATGTTGCCGAGGCTCTCGACGGTGTTCTTGAGGGTAGAGACATTGGCTGCCAGAGTCCATTGGAAGTTCTTGGTCTTGACAGGAACAAAGTTGATACCCACTTCCAGACCGCTGCTCTTGATTTCGCCGTCGTTGCAATAATAAGGCGAAACACCCAGAACGGAACTGTTGCGACCCAACATCAGGACATCCTTCGCCACTGTATTGAAGTAATTGACATTCAAACCATAACGATTGTTCATGGCGCCCAAATCCAAACCGAACTGAAGGGTGTAGTCCTTCTCGAAAGTCAAGTTCTTGTTCGGAACGTTGGCACGATAGATACCGACAATCTCTTGGTAAGGACGTGAACTGTAATAGTATTGACCATACTTCGACGAGTAACGGCTATTGCCGGTCACATTGTAATCGACATGAAGGTCAAATCGATTCAACCAAGCGGTCTCGGGGAAGAACTCCCAGTTGTTCAACATCAGGGCACCGTTGACACCTGGATAGAGAGTCATGCGGTCGCTGTCGGACCCAATGCAACTGGCACCATCCAAAGCGAGTGCCACGCCGACGCGAGCCAGGTTACCATAGGTATAAGAGGCACGCGCATACGAGTTGAACCAGTTCCAGCGGTTGTTGTAACCATCCGTGAAACGACCGATAGACTGGGTAGCGCCCAAGGTCTGGTAGAAGTCGTTGGAGGTGTTTCGACCCGAACCCATGTCAAACTCAGTCTTTGTGTTCATCGCCTGAATACCCAGTTGGGCATCGAGGTTGTGAACATTGTCCCAGGTGTGCTTATAGTGAGCATGGGTGGTATAGTAGAGATTGAAGACCGTTCCACTACCATTTCGAACGATGTTGTCGGCAACGCCATAGTTGTCAAAGTAAGGCACTATGTCCTGATTGTTGATACCAGGCACGAAGAGTTTCTCGCGGTCGAAGTTATAAAACAGACCCAATGTGGCACCGATGGTCAAATCGGCAAAGGGCTTGTAAATCACCTGCGCACGGGCGTTGAAATCGTACTGACGATTGGCTCCGTTCACACCTTTAATGATAGAGAGTGGGTTAGAGACAATGAAGTCGGTATTGGTGATGGAACCCAGATAGTAGCTGGAATAGTCGCGTATCAAGGCATACGAGCCATCTTCCGAAGGGATGGTGCTACTGCTGTATGGACTGAGCAATGGGCAACGGCGATAGGCTGCCAGCAATGGATTGGTTTCCAGGCTATAACCCTGCTCCTGATACTTGCCGTTCAAGAAAGAGAGGTTGGCATTCAGGTTCAACTCCCACTTCTTGCTCACCAGAACATTGGCATTGAACTGAGCATGGAAACGGTCACTCTTGGTATCGTCCATGACACCCTGGTCATTGGTATAACCGAAAGAGATGTCGTACTTGGCAATGGCATCGCCACCCTCCACACGGAAGAGAACGTCATTGGTCAAGGAGTTGTCATAAACCATGTCCTGCCAGTTGGTGTCGAAGGCATAGAGATGCGCCATGTTGGCATTGGGGCTGGACATGAAACCGAAATCACCAAAGAATGCGCCCATGTCGTGGTTGTAATAGTCCATGGCAATGTCACTCAGATAGGATTTATACTGAGAGGCATTCATCAGCGGCAGACGATTGTTCTGCCAATTCATGCCCGTGCTGCCAAAGAAAGTGACTTTCGTATCGAGGTTATCACTCTTGGCACCATCGGTCTCGATGAGGAGCACACCATTGGAACCCAACGAACCCCAGGCCGAGGCCTCGGCACCGGTGAGGAGGGTGACATTGGCAATATCCTGTGGATTGATGGTCTGGAAGATGCTTCGGCTGTAACCCTTAATCGACGGAGACTCCTTCAAGTCGGTCATATAGGGCACTCCATTGATGACAATCAAGGGGTTAGTCTCAGACACAAGACTACGGATGCCTCGCCAGCTGAGGTTGGAACCCTCTCCCGTCATGCCACTCTTCTGGACGACCTGCAAACCGGAGAACTTACCCTGCAAGGCCTTGTCCAACGTGACGGCACCCATCGCAAAGTCTTTCTTGGCAACGTTCTGAAGACCGAAAGTCGATTCAACGCCCTCAGCATTCTCCGAAACGCCGCCAACCAACGTCTGGTTGTAGTCACGTCGATCCTGTGGAATCAGGAAGACAGAGACATTCTCGATATTGTTCTGCACGCGCAACTCCTTGCTGTAGAAGCCATTGGCCTGCACACGCAAGGTGGACCACTTGGGCAGATTGTCGATGGTGAAGGCACCGTCGCTCTCCGTTCTGACCATGGTCAGTCCTGGCACCAGGATAACGGCGTCAGCCACAGGCTCTTTCTGGTCATTCAATATGACGCCACTCACCGTGTATGTCTCCTGGGCCATCGCCACAGAAGAACACAGAGCAGCACAACATAATATATTCTTTAATGTATTCATACGTTTACTATTTAGGTTTTGGGGTTCTGAGGTTTTAAGGTTTAGTTTCCTTATAACCTAATAACCTTACAACCTTATAACCTTCTATTAACAGGTTCTGAAGTCTTATAACCTTACAACCTCACAACCTTATAACCTTCTATTAATAGTTATTGGCTGTTGGACGCAGACACCAGTGGTTAAAGGTCAAGGCACCACAAGTCGTACCGTTGGTACCAGTTATGCGAATCAACAACTGAACAGGAGAACCGTCACCATACAGGTCGGGAATACGGACTTCCGAATAAACGGGACCGCCATCGGTCCAGTAGTAACCATTCTTGCTACCTGCCGTAAGACGCTCATCATTAACGTCGTAGTATTCTGGCAGGCGGTTGCTCAATGTAGCGCCACGGTCGTAGTGCCAAGTGGTAGAACCATCGCCCAAAGTCAAGAGAGTTGGTTCGGCACATGGATACTCCTCTCCTGCATCAGGAATGACGGCAAAGAGTTGTGCTGTCACGTTGGCCATACCTTGACGGAAGCCCATCGCCATACGGTAGGTTCCAGGTGGCACCAAAAGGGCTCCGACATCGAAACCGCCCTCGCGATTGGCACGACTGTAGATTGGAGTGAAATCCAACTTGTAGTTGGCAACGGTGTTGTCTTCAATCTTACAACTCAATGGCGTATCACCATGAGGAGGCCAAACACCGGCTAATGGAGTCCACTCTGCAACTTCGTTCGACACCTTGAAGTTGGCCAGATTCTCCGACTTGAAGTACATCGCTTTTTGGTCTGCATCGCACTGCTCATAGTAACGGAACTCCTCATGGAGACGATAGATGAGACGATTGTTCGGAATGCGGAACGACTTCACCTCGTAAGCAATACCGTTGGAGAGAACGACAGGATTGTCCAAATCGAGCTCCTGTACTGTGGTGCGCCAGATGACGTCGTAGATAGACTTGAAGTCGTTGATGGTGCTATCCTCGACATTGTATTTTGGAGTCAGGTCGGCAGCACTGTAGGTCTCACGGAAGAAGGCAGCCTTCAAAATCCAGTCCTCCAAATCCTTGTCTGAAGTGTAGCCCACATAGACACTGTCCCAAGATCCGTTACGCTGCAACAACGTCTTGTGATCGTAGCCCCAAGACTTCAGTTTAGCCTTCGCCTCCTTGAGACCCTTGGCAATGACTTCGTCACTGAAGACCAACATGGTGGCTTTCAACGACTCGCTCGACAGGCTGAAGCCCTTGTTGTCGAAGAAATCATTGGTATAGATGAAGACAGAGTCATACAAGGTGTTACCGTTGGAATCGACACCAATCACCTTCGAGTTGGCACGGTCGAACTGAGTGTTGCCCGATGCCGTCACCATGTGCTTGAATCGACCATACTTGCTGTCGTCCAAGCCATTGATATAATCCTGCAACGAGGTAGGGGTGTAAATCATGTCGCTGATGACATAGATGTAACCATCCTCGGCCTTGATGACCTCCTTCAGGGTTGACGTATTGAAGAGGACATGGTCAATGATGTTGCCCAATTCGGCAGCCGAATCGGTGCTGACTTTCACATACTTATTGTGCCACATCAAGAGGCGGTCGCCATTATTCAACTTCGACGGAGCCACACTCAGGTTGGTCACATGACTGCGGGCAATCTTGTTTGCCTCCTCGGCTTCAGGCTCTTGGTAGTTCTCGTTGGTGACTACCAGAACGGTATGCAACTCGCCCGAAGTTGGCATCTCCTCGAAGATACCCTCCCTTTGGAACAAAGCTGCCATCTTCGAGAAGTCGGCATTCGACTGAATATAATCAACCACCGTCTTGTCCGTCGAGGTCACTTCTGAGTTGACATTCTCCACGCGCGAGGACTTGTAGTAGTCATCGTCCTCCAAATTATTGCAGGCACTGCCCAATCCGACGAGAGCCATGATGGGCAACATATATACTAACTTTCTCATAATTATTCAATAGGAGTAAAGGTGATAGTATCAAACTCAAGCGAGAACTTCGCACTGGTCGTAGCGGCAGGATCCAAAACCAAGAACTTGAAAGTGTGTGGAGCCGTCTCCGTGAACTCAATCTCATCGTACAATACAGCCGAATAGACATTAGGCTGTGCCGATGTGATGGTGGTATAAGGAGCCGTGATAATCTCATTCTTGCCATCGACCGAAAGACGCATCATGCCACCCTTGCAGTTCTTCTGTTGACGCATAAAGGAGTGGTTGGTGGTATAGGCCATACCCAAAGTGACCTTGTATTTACCCTTGGCAAGGGTTGGACACTTCATACTCACACTGCCCATGTAACCGACATTGATGACAATACGATCTAAGTGGTAGCAGTTCTTGAGATTGTTTTTGCAGGTCACATACGAGACACCCTGATAGTAGCCATTGCCATCACCGGCACCTTCGGGACCAAGCTCTACCTCGTAACAACCTAACTTAGAGGCATTGAACATAGACTCACTGTTGGCAACAGCCAAGGGCTGATAGACAATGTTGTTCTCTGCTGCATAGTTACGCACCTCGGCATAGTCCGCCAAGTCCCAGACAACCGTAGTTGGTTTAGGTTCATAGACAGGCATCCAGTCCGACACATTGATCAATCGGCCATTCTTGGCTATCTCATGCTCGAAGGCATACAGTTGTGTGTGCTGTCCTATCTCGACACCATGTACATTCTTCAACAGCAAGGGTTTCACATAAGAGGAGTCCTCGTCGTTGACCGTGAAGAAACAGTAGGTGCTATCCTCCAACGTACCACCATCATGTTGGGTGGTCATAATAATCTGGAAAGGTGCTTTTGGATTGCGGATAGAGACAGAATCACCACCAGCGGTTTCGCAGAACTGGGCAGCAGAATAACTGCCATCCACAATATGATACTCGACATACTGCTTGAGCAAGGAGTCGGCAGTCACCGACGCATTGCTGACACGGGCAAACAAAGCATTCTTCAAGTCGGACAAAGAGTTGATGCCCGAAGCCTTGAATCCATTGTCAGGCACATTCAGGAAGGTATATTTCGGTTGTGAAATCTTGCGCGCGCCCAATACATAGGTAGTATCTGCCACGGTGTTCAGCACTTTGTCATAACCCGTTGCACGCAAGGCTTCCAACATGATGCTGTTCTGACCATCCTCGACCAAACGGCGGTAAATACTCTCGACCAAAGGTGGCAAGACACCAGCCGCTGTATAGACAAAGCCATTGGAACAGGTGATATAATTACGGGAAAGGTGAACACTATCCTGCAAGTAGATGGCACGGAAACCACCTTCCGTACTCTCTTCGTCAATGATAAAGGCAAGTTGTTCATCATCTTCGTTAAAATGCTCGTAACGCAAGACGTCGGAACCAAACTTCTCGGTCAGTTTCAACGAGTCGCCGTCAATGGTCATGTTGTGGACCATTGCCTTGGCATAGTCTTTGCCCAGTTCCTCAATGCCTTGCACACCACGCTGAGCATAGAATGCAAGCACGGCATCATTGGTTGGAGCAAGGTGAGTGAACTGGTGTGCCTTGCTGTGATCATACAATGCATTGAGCACCGAAAACTCCTCCGAGTAGTTCAATACCTTGACCCACTCCTGATAAGCCTCCATCTCCGACAAGGTGGTGGAGATAGGATTTCCTTCGATTTCGACGAAGGCACCCTTATTATCATCATGCAGACTCCACATATCGGAATCGCACGCCGTCAACAAGGACAGCACACAAATGCCAGATAAAAGATATTTCATATTCTTCATCATACCTTATTATTCATAATAGGGGTTTTGCTTCAACAGATTATTGTTCTCAATCTCGCTCTGCTGCAAAGGCAAGTACCAAGCCCAACTGTTCTGGAGGATGGACTCCAACTGAGCAACCGAGGTGGTCTTGTTACTCTTGGTAATCAGCAGGAGAGCCTGCTCCTTGTACTTGAACTCGTCAGCGCCGAAACCTTTCGTCTTGTAGTTCTCGTAGGCAATATGCTCATTGTCCTCCACGGTGCCGTTTGGAGCGAAGTTCTTGTCATAACGTGCCAGACGCAGGATATCGTACCAGCGATGTGCTTCACCCAAGAACTCCATCTCTCGTTGATCGAGCACCTCCAGCAAGAGGGTCAACTCGTCCAAATTGTCAATCGTGTTGTCGGCATCATTGGCATCCAAATCCACATAGACAGGAAGGGCAGCACGAGTGCGGATGGTGTTAATCAACTCGATGGCAGCTTTCCATGATGGTTTGCCCTTCATAATCAATGCCTCAGCTTTCATCAACATGACATCGGCTACTCGATACAGGATGAAGTTGGCATCGTTATGCACACGCACAGTCGTTTTATCTACAATATCCGTGCCACGATATTTCCAAAGGACGGGCTGAGACATAGACAATTCCGAACTCGTAGCAATAAGCGAATTGGTGACAACCGAGGTATTGAGGATACGGCCCACACGTTCATCAGCGGACAATCTACCTTGGTTTTTAAGCACTTCCAACAACTCTTTGCACATCTTCTGGAGGGCATATTCAGTCACATTGCACATACCATCTTCCGAAGCCGATGCGATGATGCCCAATTGTGGGAACTTAGTGGTGAAGTTATTGTTCACATTCTCGGTATTGTAGTCCCAATAGAGTTCAAAGATACTCTCGTTCGAAAGGCCTGGGTAGAACATTTCGAACCACTTGGAAGTCTCGGTCATAAAGGCCGGACGCAATGCATCGGACGTCTGGAGAATGTAGTTGGCATATTCGATACACTCATCGTAGTCATGGTTCCACAGACAGATGTCTGCCATGAGTGCATAAAGCGCCCACTTGGTGGCTCGACCCTTGGTTTGCCATTCCACCTCATAGTAACCTTTGGCAGAGCCTGTTGCCAAAGCGGCCTTCACATCGCTCTTGATTTGTGCAATGATCTGACTCTCACTGGCTTTCGGCACGGTCAATGACATATCGTCATTCACGTATGCCTTGGTAATGAGAGGCACCTCCTTGAAGTTCTTGACCAAAATGCTGTAAGCCCAAGCTCTCTGGAAATAGGCCTCACAAAGGTGCGAGTTGCGCATGGCAGCATAATAGGTATTGTCCTCAACGCCAGGAGCATAGTCGAGCACGGAGTTCGCCATCGAAATCACCTGATAGAGAGTACCATACGCGCACAGGTCGTTCGATGGCAACATGTCGAAGTCCTGCATCTTGTTGGCCTTCGTACCCGAACCCATGTTGTAGAAATCACCGCCACGGAGTTCGCCCCAGTTAATCAAGGTAGGCACGGTCTTACGCATATAAACGTAGCCGGATGCCACCACCTGTTCCACGTCTTCCTTGCTCTTCCAATAGTCGTCAGTCACCTGCTCGTCATTGGGAAGCAAGTCCAACCACTCGTTGCAACTGGTCAAAGGCAACGTCAACGACAACGATAAAACAGTTGCTTTTGCTATATTCTTAATTTTCATAGTTATAGTCTTTGTTTACGTTAGAAATTAAGGCTAACGCCACAGGCAAATCGCTTGCTCACAGGGGTGGTGGAACCATCCTTCACCAACTTAGTCGGGTTAGAAGGCAACGCTACCTCTGGATTCTGTCCCTTATAGTCGGTGAAAGTGAAGAGGTCATATCCTGTCACGAATACCGAACAACTCTGCAAATGAGCACGTTCCATCCAACGCTTTGGCATGGCCCAAGAGAGAGACAAAGTCTTGATACGACAATAGGAGGCATCCTCTACGAAACGGTCGGAACCTAAGTAGTTGTAACCCATGCCAAAGAGGGCACGTGGGATGTCTGTATTGTCGCCCTCCTTGCGCCAACGACGAAGCACGGCAGTACTCTGATTGCCAGTTCCATGCATGTTCTCCAAATCCATACGGGCCTGGTTGATAACTTTCTGGCCGATTCGGAAATTGCAGTTCGTCGTAAACGTGAATTGACCGAAAGGACTCTTCGAACTACCATAGCGCACACTCAGGTTGCCACCGCCAACCAAGATTGGATTAGAGTTACCCAGATAGACAATATCCAATTCGTTGATGACACCGTCGTGGTTCACATCTTCGTACTTGGCATCACCAGGATAGACAGGGGTATTGCCATTGCGCATGGTGACAACTTCACCTTGAAAGTCGCGCATCACGTTTCCGTTGGCATCATAGGCATAGGTATCTTCGGTATTCTTATAGACACCCTTGTACTTATATCCATAGAAAGAGCCGATAGGATCACCCTCTACGATACAAACGGCATAGTTGCCATTGTCAAAGGCATAATTCTCGACCGTCCAGTTCTCGGGCAACTTCTCAATCTTGTTCAAGTTGCGCGAAACGTTGGCACTGACACGTACATTCCACATCTTGTCTTTATAGACATCGGCATCCACACGGAACTCGAAGCCCTTGTTGGACATCTCGCCCGAATTTATGTACTTCAGTTTGTCATAACCCGTTGTAGATGGCACTTTTACATCCTTCATCAAGCAGTCGGTGGTATATTTGTCATAGTAGTCCAAATTAAATCCATAACGATCCAGGAAGAGGAAGTCCAAACCAAAGTTATACTCTCGGCTACTCTCCCACTTCAGTTTGTCCAACTGCATACGGTTCGGAGCAACCGCCTTCATATTGCCGTATGTACCTAATGAAGAATAGGCACCTAAGTAACTGTAGCCTGAGGATGGCGCATTACCAGACCAACCCAAAGCAGCACGGACCTTACCCATGGTGAGCCAGTCACAGTCTTCCATGA
>CACYQQ010000101.1:0-9409 GCA_902776605.1 uncultured Bacteroidales bacterium
TGAACAAAACCTGATGCGGACCTCGACATCACCTGAACGGTACGACATAAGGAGGTCATAATAGGATGAAAGGATTCGGGAGACAAGGGCATTCGGGTCGGACAAAAAGAAATTTCCGCAAGACCAAGAGCCTGCGGAAAAAGCGATAATATTCAATCCATCTATAAAACATACTCGATGCCTCGATACGTACTCCTTTTGCAAGGAGAGAGGTCATCGGAAAAAGTGTCGATAAAGGTCCGAACAGAGGTCACTCCAAGGTGGAGAGGTACTTGACCAACTGACGGACAGCCTTGCCGCGGTGCGAGATGACGTTCTTGTCCTCCATAGCCATCTCGGCGAAAGTGACGGTGTGACCTTCGGGCACAAAGACAGGGTCATAGCCGAACCCCTTGCTGCCCGAACGTTCCCGAGTGATTTCACCTCGGCACACCCCTTCGAACTCCAGACGTTTGCCATCCATGAGGAGCACGATAACGGCACGGAACTGCGCCTGACGCTCCTTGATGTTGGTCATGTTGCGGAGCAGCTTGTCCATGTTGGCGTCGCTGTTGTGGGTGAAGCCGGCATCGTCGGCATAACGGGCAGAGCGCACACCCGGTTCCATACCCAGGGCGCGAACCTCCAATCCGCTGTCGTCGGCGAAGCAATCCAGGTTGTAGTGCACCTTGACATACTCAGCCTTCTGCAACGCGTTGTCGTAGAAAGTCATACCTGTTTCGGGGATATCCACATCACAACCGATGTCGGCCAGCGACAGGATCTCGAAGCGTTCCTCGATTTCCGGTCCTGCCTCCCTCAATAATGCGCGTACTTCTTCTAATTTGTGACTATTATTAGTGGCAAAAACTAATTTCTTCATACCAAAGTCTCAAAAACTGCGGGGGCAAAGGTACTTCATTTTTTGTCAACCAACAAATTTTTTCAACGAAAATCGCCAATTTCGGAGTTTTTTATTGCCATTTCCCCAAAAAGACATTATCTTTGCGACATGCTTTATATCTACCGTGCCTCTGCCGGCTCCGGCAAGACGTTCTTGCTCACCGGTTTCTACATTGAACTGCTCTTCCGCAAGGAGTTGACCCCTTCGCTGGAGGGGGGCAGCAACTTGCTCTTCAACGAAATCCTGGCGGTGACCTTCACCAACGAGGCCACGACCGAGATGAAGGAACGCATCGTCAAAGACCTCGACATCCTATGGAAAGAGCCAAAGAAGTCGGCCTACTACCGCCGACTGACCCAACCCGACTCGCACGGCAAGGTATTGAGCGACAACGAGATATCGACCCGAGCACGAGAAGTGCTGGGCGATATGCTCAACGACTATTCCAACCTGCACATCTCCACCATCGACAAGTTCTTCCAACAGGTGGTACGCAGTTTCGCCCACGAGTTGAACCTGCAGGGCAACTACGAAATCGAGTTGGACAACGACATGGTGCTGGATCACGCCGTGACGCAGTTCCTCCTACAGTTGGATGCCAAGCGGGACAAGGAGAGTTACCAATGGATACAGAAATTCTCGAACAGCCGTCTGGAGCAAGGCAACAACTGGAACATCCACCGCGAACTCTACAAGTTGGCGAAGGTCTTGACCACCGAGGAATATCGCCTCCACAGCCGTGAAATAAGTGAATTCACCGCCGACAAAGAGCAGTTGGCTGCCTACATCAAGATGCTGGACCAGGTGGCACAGGAATGGCGGAAAGAGATGCGCCGCATCGGACAGGATTGCATGAAGTGGTTGAACGACAGAGGATTGAAGCATTCCGACTTCAGCCGCAATTTTACCGACAAATTCGAGACTTGGGTCCAGGCCAAAGTAGATGCCAATCTGAAAAAACTCTCGAACACCTTCCTGGGCCATTGCGAGACATCGGACAAATGGTTCACCGCCAAGAGTCCGTTGCACCAGCGTTTCTCGGAAGACGAGAAAGAGGAGTTGCGCCGCTTGATGCAAGAGGGCGTCGAGCACATTACGGGTGCACCTATGCGGCTATATATCAGCGCTATGGCCATCCGTAAGAACATTTTCCAGTTGGGTATCCTGAGTCAGTTGGAAAAGGAGGCCAACGAATATTGTGCATCGCAAGGTGTCAAGTTGCTCGCCGACACCACACAGATGCTCAATGCCCTGGTCCGAGACGAGCAAGCCCCCTTCATCTATGAAAAGACAGGCACGCGCATACGCAGTTTCATGATTGATGAGTTCCAGGACACGTCGGGTATGCAATGGAGCAACTTCTCTCCCCTGTTGCGCGACTCATTGGCCTACGGAAACAGGAACCTCATCGTAGGCGACGTCAAGCAAAGCATCTATCGTTGGAGAGGCAGCGACTGGGAGTTGCTCCACTCCCACTTGAACCGCTTCGAGCCTGATAAACAGGCCTTTGACGAGAACCAGAACAAGTTGAGAGACAATTGGCGTTCGGACCGTCGGATTGTGCAGTTCAACAACGAGTTCTTCACTTTTGCCAGCCATTATTTCCTACAGAACGAACCCGAGAATCCATCGTTGCAGAAGATTCAAGAAATCTACTCCGACGTCTGCCAAGAGATATCGGAACAGCGTGTGCGCCAAGCACAAAGCAAAGGATTGAAGGATGTGGCCGACGGCGAAATAGTATTCGAGACGCTGGATGGCGAAAAGACCGAAGACTATAAAAACAGCGTGCAGGAACGCCTGCCACAAGTGGTCATCGCCCTCCAGCAAAAAGGCTTCCGACCGAAGGACATCTTAATCCTGTGCCGCAAGAAGGATCAATGTCACGACTGCGCCGAGGCGTTGCTCAATTACCGGAACGACCATCCCGACATGCCTTATGGCATGAACATCATCACGGAGGAGGCGTTACTCCTTGATTCTCAGCCTGTCATCCATGCCTTGGTAGCGGTATTGGAGTACCTCCGCGAACCGAAATCTGCCTACCGGAGTTGCGTCGCTGCTATCTGTTGGCGCAGTCTATCGGCCCCTACGGTGGAGCTTGCAATATCAGACTATTTCGAGCACCCCGAAGAACTGCACTTTGACGAATTACTCAACGTTCCGCTCTACGAGACCGTGGAACGACTGATTGCACAATTGCCTCGACAGGCGAGAGAGCAATCGGCCTTCCTCCATGCGTTCTGTGACGTCGTCTTGAACTTCTGTTCGCACGAAGGACCAGACCTCGGAGAATTTCTCTCCTGGTGGGAGGAGCACAAGAAGAATCTGAGTGTCGCCACTCCCGACAACCAAGATGCCATACGCATCATGACCATTCACAAGTCTAAAGGCTTGGACGGAGAGGCGGTCATCATTCCGTTCGCCATGGATGCCTTGGACATCAAGACAGGCGGATTTAACCATGATTTTCTGTGGTGCACCCCGAAAGAGGCACCTTTTGCCCGTCCCAATTTGGTTGTCCCTATCGAACTGAAGAAGGACCTGGAGCAAAGTATCTTCCGCGCTGATTATCAGGAGGAACGCATCCGCTGCATCATCGACAACCTCAACACCGCCTACGTTGCCTTTACGCGCGCACGCCATACTATGGTATTGCTTGCGCCAAAGAAACTGACCAAGACAGGCGGCTACCCCTTGTACGAGTTGTTGCAGACTTTCTTCGAGAACGAATGGAAGGAGGAGATAACGAAGTTGGAGGTCAATCCAGACTTCTCCCCCGCCCCCTGTTCTGCGACTTCGGACGACGAGAATGCGGCTTTGGGGCTATCGGAAGAGGCTTTGCTGCCCTCCTCCGAACCAGAGGTCATGCCGCACTTCGACCAACGCTTCAACCTGCCGATTATCAAGAAGACGGACTACATCCCACCGTCGGATTCTGCCGCTGCCCGAGGCACGACACTTCATGCCGCCCTCTCGGCCGTCATCGACAACGAACATGTGGATGAACCCATTACGCGTCTGTTCCAAACGGGACAGGCCGAATTGCAAGGATTCACCCTCTCGGAAGTGTTGGAACAAGTGCACAAGGCGTTGGCGATGGAACAGACGAAACCGTGGTTCGACTCCGCAAACAAGGTACTCAACGAACAAGACATCATCACCGCAACCACCCATACGCAACGACCCGACCGTATTGTCTTCACGCCCGATGGTCGCACCATCGTCATCGACTACAAGACTGGTGAAGAGCGAAACGGCCGTTACAAGAGGCAGGTGGGGCACTATATGAACCTATTGCAAGAGATTGGTTTCCAACGAATAGAGGGTTATATATGGTACATCGAGACAGGGAATATCGTCGCAGTCAACCCGATGCTTGATGTACAAAAATAGCTTATTGCAATAAGAAAAATACCACATTAATTAGTGCAATTATAGTTAAATATTTGTGCAATCACATATGCTTTTGCGCGCGAAACAAGCACTTTTATACACTATACATTGCAATTTTAACATAAATTATCTGTTTTACAGCAGAAATCGGAAAAAAACTACAGAAAGATATTGTAAATTCGATTAGATTGCCCTACCTTTGCAGTACCCAAATGAAATAAAACCAACGCAAGAAGCGTTATTAAACCCAGGTGAATTATGAAAAGGTTATTTGCAATTGTAGTCGCAATGATGGCGATGACAGCTTTCTTTACCTCTTGTGATGAAGAAAACTTCGTTATCAATCACCACGTTGTCGATAAGACTGACTCTCTCACGTATGAAGTTTGGTGCGATCAATCTAATGCTCTCACTACATATTCCGTTAAATGGCTCATCCTCCGTTCCAACGGCTCGATGCAATTCTACAACTGCTCCATCTATAAGGACAATGATGGTGAAGCAGCTTGCAGAATCGAACCTTCCTACGGCAAGTGGTCCCTCAAGGACAACTACGTAACGTTGGAAATTACGGAGAGTGAAACCCTTGAAACTTCCACTGTAGCACTCCGTTACGATGATTTGGACGGACGGAGTGTTCTGCGCCCCGTCGAAGCAACCTCCGATATAGAGTACTTCGATTTTGCCAACTCCTCGCGACAGGCAACCAAAGATGCCGAAATGTGGAAAGACATCATGACCCTGTTCAAGCACAGCCGTAATGTGGAAGACAACCTCGACATTGCTACTGAGTACGTGATTCACACCGCCCAGCAAGGTCAGGAAAATCAATAAGCAACTTTCCAAAAATCAAAATAATGTAGATGGTGTAGCCAGGTGCTCTGGCACATTCGCAAAGGTGATATCAAGCGTCAATGGATCACAGGCAAGACATTAATGGACAACACCAAAAATGCTTGCTATTGTCAACCATTGACTACTTGAATACAAGAGTGCTTCAATTGCAACTCACCTTTTCACCACGGAGTCGGAACCCGAGACGGATTCTGACTCCGTTTTGCATAAATGGACTTAGAGAGTTCGGAATATTCGGAATACTCTGAAAACTCGGAGTACTCCGAATAATCTGCAGAGGAAACGAGGTTAACCTATTCCTTTGCCCCCACCCTGTCGTCACGCTGCGGTGATGCTTTGGTGAGGGTCGGGTATCAATTGGGTATCAATTGGGTATCGATTGAACGACGATTAAAGTAAGGTTGAATCGAACGATAATATTACGCTATTCCTTACCCCTTCAAAACCGTTTATTAACCCTTTCTTGACCGCAGAGCGGGAACAGAATACTGACACCATGAGTACGTGACAGGTTGACAGTACGCTCCGAGTCTTTCTATAGTACAAACTCATTCTGTACTACCTCCCCAATCAAGCCGATACACTAAGCGTGATCTTATTCCGAACGATATTAAGTCTTCAGCCGCAAAAGACATTTCTACCTGGCTTTGGAACTATACATTATGTTACTCTTTTCTCTACACGACAAAATTTCTTTCCACGAAGATTCCTTCTTGCGAAGAAGCTGCTAATGAATGGTTGAATGGTTTAAAGTAAATTAGGTTGAACTCACGTCCAACCTAATTTACTCTAAAAATATATAAACCAAGACTCATAGAATCTCGTTGTTTTCATGGTATAGATTTAAGGTAAGAACTTACTTTGTTGCGTTATTAAGGTATTGTGTTATGGTTATGTTTTTAAGGCACTGCAAAGATACGGAAAGATTTCAGAACTGGCAACGAAATTTATTAAATTTGTTCTAAGAAAATCGGTTGCGCAACCAAAATATTTCCAAATTTATGTTGTACAGCATAAAAATCGGTCAACCAAAGTCAGGATTTCGGCCTCTTCCGAGGGGTGATACCAATGAATGCTGTCGTCGCGTTTGAACCAAGTAATCTGCTTTTTGGAGTAGATACAACTGTTATGGACGATACGCTCGATGGCTCTGTCCCAACTATATATGCCTTCGAAGTAGAGAAGCATTTCCTTGAGGCCAACGGTATTGAGCGAAGGCGGTACCAGATTCGGAATAGGTTGCGCCTGCGTAGGTCCAGGGTTTCGGACAACGTCTTTCAATTGCTCCCGAAGCGTAAATTCATACTGTTGGAAGACTTGTTGCGCCTCCTCACATAGGCCTTGTTGCACCATTTCATCGACACGTTGCTCAATGCGCGCATACAACTCCTCGCGTGGACGAGTCAATCCGATTTTAAGAATGCGGAAAGGACGTTGCTTGCTTTGACCCGTCCGGAAAGAACTGAAAGGCCGACCCGTGGTGAGACACATCTCCAAACCATGCACGACACGTTGTGGGTTCTGCTTATCGACCTGAGCAAAATAGAGAGGATCAAGCTCTGCCAATTGTTTCAAGAGAGGCGCCAACCCCTCCGCATCGACCTGCGCCTTGAGACGAGATCGAATCTCGGGATTGGCCTGAGGCATGTCGTCTATTCCCTTGCAAACGGCATCCACATACATCATACTGCCGCCACACAGGACAAAATTGGAGCATTCCGAGTGTTGCATCACATCGAGCACATCTGCTTCGAACTGAGCGGCGCTATAAGCATCCTCCAACGCATGATTACCTACAAAAAAATGCGGCACACGACTCTGTTGTTGAGCCGTAGCCGCAGCACTACATATAGGTATTTCCTTGTAAATCTGTCTGCTATCCGCCGAAAGAATGGGCGCACCACAACGCTCTGCCACACGCAATGACAGTTCGGTTTTTCCGACCCCGGTAGGACCGACGATGACGACCAGATTCTTCATAAGAAGAATAAATATTAAATACTAAATATTAAATATTACTGGAGGAGTTAAAGGGAGTTAATAGGAGTTATCGCTTCGCTCAAGAAGTTAACGGACGTTACTACCAAAGGCCAAAGGTGTGTCGATTAGCTATAACAATCGTCCGTTAAATCCACAGCCACAGGCTGTTCACTACTGCTAACTACCAGAAGATAAATTCCTTATCGCACTTGCGAAACTATCATCAATCTATACGCCCCACATAGAACTGATGGTTGCGGAAAAGGGTTCGGATATTGAACACCCAATCGACCAAAGGAGTATAGAGAGCAAAAGCCAAAGGCAAGAGTTTGTAACGATGTACCTGCAAGCGCTTAGAAATGAAATAAGGAATCAGGACGTAAGCCACCAGATAGAGCACCAAAAGGAAGATGGCGACACCCATCACCCACCAACTTTGCATCCATGCAGTCAATCCGATGAGAGCCAATCCCGAAAGCATGCAAAAGATGCGGCTGATGACATCCAAGCGACACATCATACGCGGTTGCGCCAACGAAAAACGATGGGTAAAAGCACGGTTCAGGCGTTCACGTTTCCAGTCATACCCCAATTCCGAAGAATGGTTGACAATCACCGCATCGGGCGAACATGCCACGGTGATATTGTTCTTCTTGGCAATGGCCGTGAGGAAGAGATCGTCCTCACCCGGGTTCACACCCAAATGTCGTTGGATGGAGCGGTTATTGTCGGCATAGAACGCCTCCTTGCGGAACGCCATGTTGAAACTCCAGCCGCCATACGTCTTGACTGCCAGGGTCAAACCCATTGACGTGAGCATGCGGTCGAAGAAATCCCATTGATAGAAACCGTTCAAAAGACCCCGTTTGTGTTCATAGACCACAGGACCGACAACGGCATCCACCGAATCGACAAAAAGGCGGCCGATGGACTCCAGCCACTTGGACGAAGTGGGCACACATTGGGCCTGAGTCATCACAACAATATCATTATGCGCCGCCTTGACGCCCAACAACATAGCCAACTTTCGGTGACTCACGGTGCGGATGCGTTCGGCTATGGTGGTGTGGAAGAAATGATCGGAACGTTGGTCCATCAGGCGGAGCACATTCTCCGTCTCGTGGTTGTCGTTCGAGCCATCGTCCACCACGATGACCTCAAAGTCGGGATAATCCATATCCAAGAGGACAGGCAGGTTCTGCAACAAGGCCTGCGACTGGTTGTGGGCATAGACAACAATGCTGAGAGGAGGCAACGAAGAGGCCACCGGGACACGCTGACGAGCATCCTGACGCATACGCCACAAGGGGCGCATCCGGACCGAAAAAAGGTAAATCAGTTGAACCAGCCATGCACACAAAAACACCCCGCAAAGGGTCTGCATCCACCATGGCAAAGAGAACCAAATATCGCGAATCATTCTAATAATTATCAAAAATTCAAGGTGCAAAGATAGTTAGTTTTTTCGGTTTGCGCAAATTTTAAGAGTGAATTATCAAAATTATATAAAAAAGTTTGTCCAGTACGAAAATAATTAGTATTTTTGCACCGAATATCATCAATCCCTATATTCAGGGCATTATACAAATCGTTTCAGACATGAAGAAAGTATTTCTGTTGACAGCTACCGTCCTCACCCTTTTGATGGCAAGTAGTTGTAAATCTCAGAAGACATTGAGCGAAGCAGCTATCGTGGCAGATCCTGCTGACGAGGTGACAGACGTGACCCCTATCCAATATGCCAAGCCCGTACAGGCAACTGCCTCCGAGGCAGTCGTTCAGCAACCTGTACAGCAACAGGTTCAGACCCCTGTCACCCCAGCTCCCGTCGTGGTCAAGGACCGCACCGAGAAGGTCTACGTTGTTGACAATGGCGACAGCGGCAAGCTGAAAGGTTTCAACGTCATCGTCGGCAGCTTTGGCAGCAAGACGAATGCCGAGAACCAAAAGAACAAGATGATCAACCGCGGCTACAGGGCATTCCTGGTCAAGAACGAGAGCGGCATGTACCGTGTGGTTGCCGCCAGCTTCGACACCCGCGAGGCAGCCACCTCCATCCGCGATGACATCCGCTCCAAATATGCCACCGAGACAGGCACCTGTGCCGAGGCATGGCTCCTGATTCCTCAACGCTAAGAGGCTCGGACGGCAAGAAAACTTTTTTAAGTTGTAGCGAAATAAAAAGGGACTGTGCAATCGGACAGCCCCTTTTTTTGAAGAGGGCCGACCCTCCTCTCGACTATAGAACCTGTAATGATGGAACAAACAGAATATCTACGTCAATACGAAGAAAAC
>CACYQQ010000101.1:9470-11658 GCA_902776605.1 uncultured Bacteroidales bacterium
GAAAACCTGAAGCAGAACCTCCTGCAATCGCTCCGTAGCCAAGGGATGTTGCCTGCCAGCGGACCTATTCCCGCCACGCCCGACATCACCGACCGTTGGGAGACTTTGGCCGAAAGCTACATCTCGGACGGCATCCAGGAGGTCGTCAAGTACCCACTCGTGTCCTTAGGATGGGCGCTGTATCTGGGATTGGCCATGGCCAAATATTGGGACGAGGGATGGGAAGTCTATAGCAAGCACCCCAACCTCTACCAACACCTTCGTGACGTCCGCGGATTCGACTACATGGACGAGGTGGTGCGCTTCGACCTCTACCATTGGGATTGCGAAGAGATGGTACGAAGTTGCAGTCAGACGGCCCTCGACAAGATACGTCACGAGCAGATTGAACCAGCCTCCCCTATGGCGTATTACGTCTATGCCCGTTCGGTCAAAGTGCTTTACCTGATGGGAGCAGCCGTTGGACTTGCCCACCTGGGGTACAAGCAGACGGCCGTCAACATGGATTGAGAGCGAATGACAAGAAGAGTCGGAAAAAGTTCCTTAAACGGTGATAGAAGGGTGATAGAAGGATGATAATACCCTCACCGAAGGGTGACAACAGACTCACAATTGACAAGAAAAATACAATAAGCCGGTCATGAAACTCCGCACGGAACTTCCCCATAGCGCAATGAAGCGACCTTTCGAGGTGACCGACAGGACACTCCTGCTGGGCAGTTGCTTCACCGAGCACATCGGACAATGGATGGAAGGATTGTGGCTCAACGTCAAATGCAATCCGTGGGGCGTATTGTTCAACCCTGCCTCCATCGCACAAAGCGTCACGCGATGCCTGCAAGGAGGTGATTATCAACCCGAAATGACGGAGCGAGGCGGACGATTCTATAGCTTCGACCACCATAGCAGCATCTGTGCCAACACCCGCGAGGCACTCTTGACCCAAGTACAGGAGTTGGACAAAGAAGTCGGCCGCTATCTGATTGACACCCAGCACCTTCTCGTCACCTTCGGCACCGCTTGGGTGTATGAGCGACAAGGCCGCGTCGTGGCTAATTGTCAGAAAGCACCAGCCGCCGAGTTCCTACGTCGCATGCTCACCGTTGAAGAAATTGTTGCCCTATGGGAACCCTTGGTGCAGAGGTACCACGTCGTCTTTACCGTCTCGCCCATCCGCCATATCGGAGATGGCTTGCACGGCAATCAACTCTCCAAGGCTACCTTGCTTCTGGCCATCGACCAATTGCAAAGGCGCTATCCCGAACAAGTGGAGTATCTGCCTATCTATGAACTATTCATGGACGATTTGCGCGACTACCGTTTCTATGCCGACGACCTGGTGCATCCCTCCACCTTGGCCATCGAGGCGGTCCGCGAATTGGTCAACGATAGCCTCTTCTCCACCTCCTTGCAACGGTATATTAAGGAGGCTACCCCGTTGGTCAAGACCCTCAGCCACCGTCCCTCCGACCCCGAGGCAGAGGAGTATCGGGCGCTACTTGAAGAGACAAAAGCCAAGCGCGCCGCCCTCCTGCAACGTTGGGGATTCTGCGACGAGGCTTGACACGTTGAATACAAATCTTACCATATATAAAACAACTTGAACAATGAAAACATGGTTTCTTACCTTAGCTATCCTGAGCGGCACACTTACCGCACACGGACAAGACATTCCTTTTGTCTATGAAACAGAGAACAGCGGAGCCGGCACCCCTGCTCCCGTCATCTACCCCTTCGACCAACTGCCCGAAATCAAGGCGTTGACCAACCCCATGGAATGGTCCGACCGGAGTGGTGTAGTCAAGAAATTCAGCGAATGGGAACGCCGTCGCAACGAAATTGCTTACGAGATTCAGCATTACGAAATCGGCACCAAACCCACCGTCGGAAAGCAGCAAATCAAGGCGCACATGTCGGGCGACACCCTCTTTGTCGATGTAACCGTCAAGGACAGTACCCTTACCCTCTGGAGCGTCATCAAATATCCCACTACAGGCAAAGCACCCTACGCCTTGATGATTGGATCGAGCCATATCTCGTTGCCCGACACTATCTTTGCCGGCCGAGCCATCGCTCGCATGGACTATCACGAAAGACAGGTGAACGGCTATAGCCAGTTCCGCGGCGACCTGGACAAATCGCACTACGGCTTCGTCCACCTCTACCCCGAACTCATCGACAACGGTGC
>CACYQQ010000102.1 GCA_902776605.1 uncultured Bacteroidales bacterium
GGTACCAGTTCCGCATCCCTATCTCGGAGTACGACAAGAAGGTAGGTAACATCCAGAACTTCAAGTCGATACGCTTCATGCGAATGTATATGACCGGTTGGGAAGAGACTCAGACCCTCCGCTTTGCCACCTTGGAGTTGGTGCGTAGCGATTGGCGCAAATATACTGCCAGTCGCCTCACCGACCGAGGCTACAGCGTGGCAGGCACAGGAACGATTTCGACCTCGACAGTCAACATCGAGGAGAATGCCGGTTCCTACCCCGTGAACTATGTCTTGCCTCCTGGCATCGACCGTGTTATCGACCCAGGCCAGAGCACATCGACCCAGCTGAACGAACAGGCGATGGTGTTGGACATCGAAGACTTGGAACCGCACGATGCCGTAGCCGTGTATAAGAACTCGGGCATGGACATGCGCCAATACGACAGCATCCAACTCTTTGTCCATGGCGAGGCGATGGTGAACAACGAGACGCAACTGAATGACGGAGATTTCTGTGTCTTTGTCCGACTGGGTTCGGATTACAAGGACAACTACTACGAATACGAGGTGCCCGTACGCCTCACGCCAGCCGGTACCTATAATAATAACAGCAGCACCGACCGCCGACGTGTGTGGCCGGAAGACAATATGGTCAACGTGGACCTGAAGAAGTTCACCACGCTCAAGAAACACCGTAACTCGGACAAAATCAGCAACTTGGGCGAGGCCTCATACACCACCGTCTATAGTCAATACGACGATGACCAACACGGCAACAAGATCTCCGTAATTGGCAACCCGACCCTTTCGGAAGTGTCGGTCATCATGATTGGCGTCCGCAACAACGGCAAGAGCACCAAGAGCGGCAAGATCTGGGTCAACGAATTGCGCCTGAACGGCATCAAGGAGGAAGGTGGTTGGGCCGCCAAGGGCAACGCCACTCTCCGCGTATCGGACCTCGCAACGGTCAATGCAGCAGGTAATTACACCTCGGTGGGTTGGGGCAACATCACTCAAAGTGCTGCCGACCGCGCTCAGAGCGACGACTGGCAATACAACGTATCGGGCCAAACCGACCTGGGCAAATGGTTGCCTGCACAAGTCAAACTCTCCGCTCCTTTCTACTACAGCCGAAGCAAGGCGGTATCCACACCGAAGTATGACCCCTACAACGAAGACCTGTTGGTGGAAGAGACCCTTGAAACGTACCATACGGAACGGGAGAAAGACTCCATCCGCGCCTTGGTACAAACCATCGAGAAAGTCAATTCGATGTCCATCTCGGGCATGAGGTTCGATGTCAAGTCGAAGAAAGCCAAGCCTTGGGACCTGGCCAACGTCTCGATGTCCTACTCGCAGAACCGCAAGATGGCACATGACCCCACTACGGAATACGAGAAGGACGACAACTACAAAGCCTCCATCAACTATCAGTACAGTCCTTACTTCAAGGCCTGGCAACCTTTTGCTGCCAAGAAGGGTGGCAAGGATGCCAAGAGCAAAGCTCCTGAGAAGGGAAGCAAGCAACAGGGAGACAATAATGCCAAGAAGAAAAAGAACGATTGGCGCCAACAGAAACTCTTCAAGGAGTTCCAACTCAATTGGTTACCGAATGCCATCAGCCTGTCGAGCAACTGGAACCGAACCTACCACGAGGAGCAGCTACGCAACGTCGAGACCTACGAGTCGGACTACACGATTCCGGTCTCCTATACCAAGTCGTTCACCTGGTTACGCCAGACTTCCATTGCCTGGGACCTGACCAAGACGCTCAAGATGAACTTCAACTCGGCCACCAATGCCCGTATCAACGAACCCGAGACACCCGTCAACAAGACGCTCTATCCCGACGAGTTTGAGGCGTGGAAGGATACCGTCAACATGCAGTTGTGGAAATTGGGCACCCCTGTCACCTACAACCAGAGTTTTGATGCCTCGTGGAACATCCCAATCAACAAACTGAAATACACCGATTGGATTACCGCGACCGCCAAATACAAGAGCACCTACGAGTGGCAACGAGGCACGCAAGTGGATGAATACACCACGACGGGCGGCATCCTCCAGAACATGGGCAGTTGGCAAGGTGACGTACGCATCAACTTGGAAACGCTCTACAACAAGTCGCCTTTCCTCAAGAAAGTCAACGACAAGTACAAGGCCAAGAACAACCGAAACGGCCGACAGAACCAGCAACGCCGTGAACCGACCAAGAAGAGTGCCAAGCCGAAGACCTTCAACAAGACATTGACCCTGTATGGCGATACGACTCTCGAATTGGCACACAACCTCAAGACAAGGCGCATCATCGTATCGGCCAAGGACAACACCACCGGCAAGGTAGTATCGTTGGATTATAAACGTCTGGATGCCAACACCATCCGCATCAAGTCAAGTGACAGCGTCAACTTGGCCATCTCCATTGCCCCTATGGAACCGTTGGACGACCAGAAGTGGTACAAGAACGTGCAGGCTACCAGTTACTTCCTGATGATGGTGCGTAACATGAATATCTCGTACAAGCAGAACAACGTCACCTATCTTCCATCGTTCAAGCAGAATGCCGGTGACTTCTTCGGACAGAACAATAGCGGATCATCGTTGGCGCCAGGTCTCGGTTTTGCCTTCGGCTTCGAGGGTGGAGAATCGTTCACCAACAAAGCCATTCAGAACGACTGGCTCATCGTCGATTCCACCATGACTTCGCCTGCCGTCTATAGCCTGACACGAGAATTGAACTATGGCGCCACTCTCGAACCATTGCCCGGCCTTCGCATCAACCTCTCGGGGTCGTGGAAACGAAACGAGAAGCAAAGCCACCAGTTCATGTACGATGACCTGGCCATCACAAAGTCGGGCTCTTTCCAGATGACTACCATCGCGTTAGGTTCCAGTTTCGGATCGGGTCGTAGCAAGAACAAGTTCCACAGCAAGGCGTTCGACCAGTTGATTCAGAACCGCGACATTATCTATAGCCGACTCTTAGCGCGCTACGATCGTGCCACTTATCCGACCGGTGGATTCATGTCCGAACTGCCGGAATATGCCGGTATGCCTTACCAGAACAACTTGGGCAACAGTCGTATCAACTCCAGCGATGTGCTGGTGCCAGCCTTCATTGCTGCTTATATGAATGGCGGTTCGGCATCGGACGTCAGCCTCTCCCCCTTCCCCAAGATCTGGAAGGCTCTACCGAACTGGAAGATGCAATACGATGGTCTGCTGCAACTCTTCCCGAAACTGTCCGAATACTTCAAGACGCTCACGTTGAGCCACGGCTACAACTGTACCTACAACGTAGGCAACTACTTGAGTTACACCAATTACATCGAAAATGAGGAGGGATTGGGATTCACCTTCGACGTGACCAACAACGTTCCTGTGCCCTCGTCGGAATTCAGCATCTCGACCATCACATTGACCGAGAACTTTGCTCCCCTTATCGGCCTGAATGCCACTACGTTGAACGGCATATCGGCCAAGGTAGAGTACAAGCAGACGCGCGCCGTCTCGTTGAACATGTCGGCTGCCCAGATTGTCGAGAACATCTCGAAGGACTTCACCTTCGGCACAGGTTATAAGATTGCGAACTTCAACACCTTCCTCGGCTTGCCTGCCAGCAATGTGGCGAAGGAGAAGAACGTATCGCACGACCTGAACATGAAGTTGGACATCACCTACAAGAACCAGTTGGCCCTACTCCGCAAGATTGAAGATCAATACAGCGAGGCGACCAACGGTAACTCGGCGGTGAACATCAACTTCTCGACCGACTACCAGTTCTCCAAGGCTTTGAACTTCAAGTTCTATTGGCAGAAGCAAATCAACAAACCTCTTGTCTCGACCTCCTATCCTACCGTTGACACCAACTTCGGCATGACCCTGAGCCTGTCGTTGACGAGATAAAAACAAGAATCTGAGCAATTGGATACTCGATGTTATTCTGGTACCAGAAGAAAGAAGTTCACAAATAACAGCATAATCCCCCTTGCAACAAATTTCTATGTTGCAAGGGGGATTCGTTTTATCTTATCTTATTTATTCTACCAAAGGATACATCCAATACGGAATGCTGGCTTTCGTTAAATTCGGTGATTTAGTATAGCAGCAGTACGGAAGAGATTATCCTTGGGTGTTGATATGCTTGAGTTTGGAAGCATCGAGCACCTTGATGCGACGACCATCGACAGCGATGATGCCCTCCTCGGCGAAACTAGCCAGGGTGCGGATGGCGTTGCTGGTGGTCATGTTGGAGAGCGATGCCATATCCTCACGTGAAAGGAAGATGTTCAAGGTGCGACCATCGGCCTCGAAACCATACTTGTCAATAAGGAAGACCAAGCTACCTGCCAGACGACCACGGATATGCTTCTGAGTCAACTCCACGGTGCGGAGGTCGGACTTGCCGAGGTCAATAGCCAAGTTACGGACAAAGTACATTGCCAAATCTGGGTTGACATGGCAGAAACGCTCAATCAATGTCATTGGAATACAAGCCACTACCGAATCCTCGATTGCGATGGCTTCGGTGGTATGCTCCTGGCTGGCAAAGAAACTGCGATAGCCAAAGATGTCACCAGGTTGGAACATACGCATGATCTGGTTACGACCACCGATTCCTAATTTCTCTAACTTGGCATGGCCACGGATAAGGCAATACAGATAGATAGACTCCTCCTCATCATGATAGATATAATCTCCCTTATCACAAGTCAAAGTGATGGCATCGTCCATAAGGGATTTCTGCTGAGGTTCGGTCAGCAGATGCCAGATTTCACTTAGCCCATTCGCCAATTCCAATTCTGTCATATTAAACACATATTTATCAGTTAATATTTTATCTTGTAGGACTACCAATGCAAGGCAAGTCCGAATGTCAGCATTTCCTTCATCTGCCACTTGTTATCGACACCATCGTCAAAGCGTGGGAAGAGATAAACCTTAGCCGTACTGTAGCGGCTCAGTTGCAGATTGAAAGTATTTTCAAATTCAAATAAGGTGCTGTGGTAAGTGGTGAAGAAGTAGGCACGCGACGTCCAACTTACCACATCGGTCATCTTCCACTCCAACTTACCGGTGATGGAAGAACCGAACTGATGCAACGAACGATGGTTTGCCTTGATACCGAAAGAGGTGACAGATACGCGATCGTCGCTGACACTCTTCACGTTGTATGAAAGAGGTGCGAACATCAGCGAGTAGCTGTAGTTCTTCTTCTTCATCTGCTTCAGGTCCATACCGATAGCCACGTTGATTTCCAATGGAGAGAGGAACGTACTCTTCACCACGCGGCTATTGGCATTGAAGTATTCAAAGATTGGAGTCTTCAAGTAGGCCGATGTACTATAGTACCAGTTTTTCCAAGCCTTGTAACCATAGCTGACGTCCGCACGGAACTGATTGTCGTTCACGCGCATGGAGTGAACCGTATCGGCCTTCGACAAGTAACCAGACAGACGGAGTTCGAGAGTGATGTCCAACGAAGTCTTCATGCTCTCGTCATAACGGCTGAAGTTCACGCGGTCGTAGTTGGCAATGGTCAAATTGTTTTCACCGCCCTTGTACCAGTTGTCGCTCAACGCCGTTTGCGAAATCTGGAGATCGGTCGTACCGCGACGATGCCACTTGTCGGCATGGAAAGTGACCTGTTCGATGTTCAAACCTGAAGGTTCCAGCTCCAACGCCAAACCCGTCTCGACATGCTCCTGCCCCGTCAGCTCCTGACGCTCAATGAGTTTGCGTTCCGTAGGCAAGTCATAGTTCTCGGGACGCATGATGCTCACCGCGTTGAGGTGCTTCATCGAGTAGCGGAAAATGGCATTGTTCAACTGCTCGCCATATGCCAACTGCTGCTGGAAGAGGTTGTCGAAAGAGAATAACCGATCCGACATACCCAGCTCCGTTGCAATGGGAGCAATGGCCAAGGGCTGTTGCTCAGGCACCTGACTGCTCAGGATGATAGGCATACGGAAATCAACCTGAGCATATCTCAGGGCAGGATTGACATCGACACTATCTACCTGTTGGCGCAACGCGCTGACGTTAGCGCTGTCGGCCAATGCTGCCCGACGGGCCTCCGCGCTGACCGGTTGCATCGGGTAACACCTTGACCAAGAGGCCAATAAACCCGGCGTAGGGGGTGCCACATAGACCGGTTCCTCCTCCAGCGAATCGATACTCAAAGAGTCGGTCACCAAAGAGTCGATAGCCAACGTATCCTCCAGCAGGACGATACTGTCACCGAGCACCAAATCCGGCACAATGTCACCCGAAACGCTGTCAACCAGCAGGGTATCAACGCTTTGCACGATGCTGTCGGCCGGCACATACACGTTCGTCGTGGTATTGGCAAGCACCCGCTGGAACCCGAAGAGCCCCAACAACATAGTTCCTGCTATGACCAACGAAGACCTATACCTCATGAATACGAAATCAAAGAACTAAACTGGCAGGGATGCGACGGCAGTTGTAGTGCGATGCCATGATCTGACCATAGGCACCGGCGCTGCGCAAAGCAACGAAATCGCCACGTCGAGTGACAGGCAGAACCTCGTTCTCGCCGAAACAGTCGCTCGACTCACAGATAGGACCAACCACGTCATAGACATCGGTCGCTGCCTCGCCCTTCGCCTGGGCGCTGATATTCTCAATCTTATGATGCGCCTGATACAAAGCCGGGCGAATCAAGTCGCTCATACCTGCATCGAGGATGACGAACTTCTTCTGCAATCCCTCCTTGACATAGAGCACCTTGCTGATGAGGCTACCACACTGGCAAACAACAGAACGACCCAACTCGAAGTGCAACTCCTGACCGGGACGCAACTTCAAGTGCTTGGCATAGTTGGCAAAGAAGTCGGCAAAATCAGGGATAGGATTGGCATCGGGGTTCTCGTAGTCGCAACCCAAGCCACCACCCACGTTGATGGATTGCAAGCGGATGCCACGCTTCTCGACCTGTTCCTGCAAAGCGTTGATACGCTCGCAGAGCAGAGAGAAAGGAGCGAGTTCGAGCAACTGACTTCCGATGTGGAAGTGAAGACCGATGACGGTAATGTTGGGCAACTTCATCGCCACATCCAACACCTCGTCCAACATCTCCATCGAGATACCAAACTTATTCTCGCTCAAGCCCGTAGTGATGTACTTGTGCGTGTGCGCATCGACATTCGGGTTCACGCGGATAGCCACACGTGCCTGCTTGCCCTTGGCAACAGCCAACTGACTGATGACCTCCAACTCTGGGATGGATTCAATGTTGAAACAAGCAATGTCGGCATCCAAAGCAAGATTGATTTCCCAATCGGACTTGCCGACACCAGCGAAGACCACCTTCGACGAAGGAAAACCCGCCTTCAGGCAAGTCTCGACCTCACCACCGCTCACGCAGTCACAACCCAAGCCGCTCTCTCGAATCAGCTTCAACAGGGTCGGATCAACATTGGCCTTCACAGCATAGTGCACATGATAACCAGGGTACTTGGCAGCCTCTCGGTTGATGGTGTCTAACGTCTGCTGCAACAAACTCTTGTCGTAGTAATAAAAGGGGGTTTGCAAACCCTCAAATTGTTCAATCGGGAATATCATAACACACTACCTAAAAAATGAATAACCAATGTAAATGCCCTGCTTCTACCGAAACGAAGCAATTGTTCTAAACAAGAAAAACAAAGACCGAGGGAGATTCACCTCGTTGGGAGGAAATCTCTCTCAGTCATGTATAATTTTAAAAGAGGTGAGCACTCAAGCTCTGGAGAGCCTTGATCTTGTCCTCTTTCTTGATGAGCATCGAAATGTTGTAGTTCGAACCGCCGTACGAAATCATGCGGACAGGCACATCGGACATGGCATCGACCACGCGGCTCTCGAAACCGAGGTTGTCCCACTTCATGTCGCCCACAACGGCGATGATAACCATATCCTTATCCACCTGCACGGTACCGAATTTCTTGAGTTCGGTGATAATCTCGTCCAACTTCTTGTCGTTGTCGATGGTGAGCGAAACACCCACCTCGCTGGTGGTGACCAGATCAACCGAAGTCTTGTAACGCTCGAAGACCTCGAACACCTGGCTCATGAAGCCGTAGGCCATCAACATGCGGCTTGACTTGATACGGATAGATGTGATGCCATCCTTGGCAGCCACGGCCTTGATCTTACCAGCCTCTGTCTGGTTGCTGATCATCGTGCCAGGAGCAGAAGGCTCCATGGTGTTCAACAGGCGCACAGGAATGTTGTACATACGGGCAGGCGTGATACAGGTTGGGTGCAGAATCTTGGCACCGAAGTAGGCCAACTCGGCAGCCTCGTCAAAGTGCAGGTTACGCACAGGCTTGGTACCCTCCACGAAGCGAGGGTCGTTGTTGTGCATACCGTCGATATCGGTCCAAATCTGAATCTCCTCGGCACGGAGGGCAGCACCTACGATGCTGGCGCTGTAGTCCGAACCACCACGCTGCAGGTTGTCAATCTCGCCGTAGGCATTGCGGCAGATAAAGCCCTGAGTGACATAGATAAGGGCATCAGGCGTGTTGTCCATCTGCTCCTTGAGGTGCTCCTCGATGTACTTGAAGTCAGGCTCGGCATTCTTGTCGATGCGCATATACTCCAAAGCAGGAATGAAAGCCACCTTGACACCCTGCTCCAAGAGGTAGAGGTTCATCAAGTTGGTGCTCATCAGCTCACCCTGAGCCACGATACAACGCTCCTCAAATATAGTGAATGGATGATTGGCAAAAGAACGGATATAGTCGAAGATGCTGCGAATCACCTCCTTGGCCTTCTCAACATACTCGTTCGACGAGTACAACTCGGCGATGGTATCGTCGTACTTCTGTGCCAGACGGTTGATGACGTCGGCAGCGCCCATAGCGTTCTGCAAACGATAATATCCTGATATTTCAAGCAAAGAATTGGTCGTTCCTGACATGGCCGACAACACAACTACCTTAGGCTGGCCATCTTCAACAATCAAATTGGCCACATTCTTGATACGCTGGGCAGAACCGACAGACGTACCACCAAATTTCATTACTTTCATTTTATACAGAAAAAATTAATATCGAGCGCAAAAATAATATAATTATTTCATTCTGCAAAACATTTTGTAAAAAAAATATGTTTTACAGCATATTTTTAGTCAATTTCCAAATTTTAAGGGCATTTGGAAGCAAAAAGGCACTTTTTATCTCCCCCTACCCTCCACCTACCGTCCATCCTCTATTCAGCAACGCATCAGGTGAGCCGCAGGTGATGTTCAGGTACCCCACAGGTACCCCATTTTTGCGATACCTGACCGATACCTGACCGATACCTGACCGATACCTCATCCATACTAGAAGAG
>CACYQQ010000103.1 GCA_902776605.1 uncultured Bacteroidales bacterium
AGAGTGGAAATTAGTTCACTTGTAACTCGGTGGTTAATCCTTTTTGTATATATATGCAAAGATAAGGATTAATCTTGACTGGTGCAAATCTAAATGAGTTGAAAAGAGTGTAAAGGAGTTTTGGTATCACCGAATTGAACCGAAAAACTCCATTTCACTCCATTGCGCTCTGCGAGCGTATTATTTCATGCAGCTTGTGGTATCGTCCTTGTCATTTCTCTGTCACTTCCCTGTCACTTCCCTTTAAATTTCTTTCTATAAATATATGCGTCAACTCCTTAGCCATTGGTTTCACCTCAGTCTGGTGCTCCGAATCTTGACTGGACTCGTGGTGGGTGCTATATTAGGAATCGTGTGCCCCGGTTTCTATTGGATAGGATTGTTGGGCACGCTTTTTGTTTCTGCCCTCAAGGCCATTGCCCCCGTCTTGGTCGCCGTCTTGGTGGCCAGTTCGATAGCCAATGCCAAAGGCAACCTCGGACCACGTTTCCGCACCGTCATCAGCCTCTATCTGCTCTCGACGCTTCTGGCCGCTGTGGTTGCCGTGGTGGGCAGCTTCCTCTTTCCAGTGCAGATGGCCCTCACCGAGGGGACAGGGCAAGTGGCGCCCAATGGTCTGCGCGACATCTTCTCGACGCTGCTCACCAATATGGTTTCCAACCCGTTGTATTCCGTCACTTCGGCCAATTACCTGGGTGTGCTCTTCTGGGCCATCATCCTGGGCTTTGCGCTCAAGCGGGTGGCTTCGCCGACTACGCTCCAGATGGTGAGCGACTTCAGTGCCGCCATCACCCGGGCCGTGCGCTGGGTCATCCAGTTCGCTCCTTTCGGCATTCTGGGCTTGGTCTATAGTTCCGTAGGAGAGAGCGGCTTGGAGATCTTCACCGTCTATGGCGCGTTGCTGCTGCTCCTGGTGGGGGCGATGCTGGTCTGCGCCTTGGTGATCAATCCCCTCATCGTCTATGCTTACCTGCACCGCAATCCTTATCCGCTGGTGTGGCAATGCCTCAAGGAGAGTGGCATCAATGCTTTCTTCACCCGTTCGTCGGCAGCCAACATCCCTGTCAATATGGTGCTGTGCCAACGTCTGGGCATTGAACGTGATTTCTATTCGGTGAGCATACCGTTGGGTGCCACTATCAATATGAATGGCGCCGCCGTCACCATTACGGTGATGACTTTGGCCGTCTGCCATACCCTGGGGCTGGAGGTCAGTTTCCTGTCCGCCTTGGTGCTGAGCATCATCTCCACCTTGGCCGCTTGTGGCGCCTCGGGTGTAGCGGGCGGTTCGTTGTTGCTCATCCCGATTGCCTGTTCCCTGTTCGGCATCGATGGCAACGTGGCCATGCAGGCCGTCGGCGTCGGCTTCATCATCGGCGTCGTGCAGGACTCTGTCGAGACGGCCCTCAACTCCAGCGCCGATGCTCTCTTCACCGCCACCGCCGAGCACTATCGCCAGCGGGTGGAGGAGAGGAAATAATATCCATATGCCAAAGACCCTATGTCGGATTCGTCGGCAACCCATTAACCTCTGTCCGATTTTCACGGCGCAAAGATACAAAGTATAGCAGTCTCCTCCAAACAGCGGACTGCTATACTTTTTGCTATACTTTGCTATGGTACTATGATTATCAACGGCTTACGCCGTCACAGAGAGCACAGAGAAGACAGAGGGCACAGAGTCGCCCTTCAAAATAGGGCTTCCCATCCCCCAAAAAGCACAAAAAACCGCATTTCTGCGGTCAATTTTAATCACCGCTATAGTAATTGCTATAGCATGCTGAAAACTAAACGATTAAGGCGTTTCAATGCATCTGTTTAGAACAATAAGCACTGCCTTTTTCTTGTCTTTTTCCCCATCTCTCCGTCGTTTTGTCATCCTGAGATCACTGGTCGAAATATCCAGGATTGGCAAAGAAAGAGGTCTTTTGTTTTTCTTCTTGGGGAATGAAATAGTCGACAAAAACATTTTCGTCCTCGCGCCACAGGATATTATAGAATTTAAACTTCGTGTCGGTGTCTCCCACTTTTGAACTGGCACCTTTCTTTATCATATTGACCAACATGGTCAGACGGATATATGGGTTTTCGAGGTCGGAGGCTTGCACCTGTTGACCTGCCATTACCATATACGTCAAGGCTGCCAGACTGGCTGGGTGTTGTTCCAGACATTTCTTGCTTTCTTCGTAACACTCTTTGAAGTTTTCGGCCTTTAACAGAGAATCGAGACTGACGGACCACAGTTTTGGTCCTTTGCACTGTTCGGTGCAGGCGTGAGCAAAATAGAGGTTGGCTAACTCATTCAGAGACAGAGCAGTGTCGGCTTTCTTGAATCGTTCAACCAAGGCAGCGTATTCTTCCTTGTTCTGGTTGTACCACTCTTGAATCTTTTGGAAATCAATCGAGAATGGTTCCAGACTGGATAACAATTCCTGACCAATTGCCGCCCATTGTGGTTCGTTCAATTGGAGCATCTGAGTGGCATATTTCTTCAGATTTTCGTTGTCACCTGCCTCCTTATAGATATTGGCAAGCATATTCAACACATTTCCTTCGTTGGGGAATTCCTTATTCAGATCCAGAAAATATTGCAATGCTTTTTCTTTCTGGAAGGTTTGCATATAGATGATGCCTTTGTCGAACTTGTATCCCACGGAATTAGGATACAGGCTGATAAGTGTATCGCAGATGAATTGGGCCAGACTGAATTCGTTGTTCGAAATCAAGTTGCCAAAGGTCTCTTGAATATAGTATTCCACAACTTCTTTGGTATGAGGAGCCATTGATTTGCCGTAGAAGTCCGTCCAACGGTTTTCGTCTTCGTGATTCAAATGGATGACATCCATCAGGGTCGATGCGGCATATTTGAACTCCCATTTGTTTGCCAGGACTTCGGTCTTGTTTATGTAGAGTTCCAGGATGTTCGGATGGAGGGCAATGGCTTTGTCCATATAGTCAATGGCTTTCTTGTATAGAGATAAGCCTTTGCCTTTGTCCTTGATAATCCAGAAGTTGCGAATCTGCAACTGACCGAAGCGAGTGATCGTGTCCGGAAGGTTGGCCGAGTGTTCGAACTCTTTCAAATCATCTGTCTTTTCCAGCAAATCTCGCGACGGAACATAGTAGTAGATGCTCCATGAGTAAAGCATTTCGGCATTGGTCGGGTCCTCTTTCTCCCAATTTTCGAGAAAGGTCTTCACCTCTTTGCTTTCGTTGCCATATTGCTTCATCAACGAACTAAATTGTTGGAACTTGTCATTGGCTTGTTCTTGTGCATAAGATAGGCTCAATGACAAAAAGATACACGAAAATAGGGTGTAAATGAATTTCATACTGTGTGTTTATTAATGGATTTGAATTCAATACGGGAGGTAGGGGAAAAAATTACTTGGGAAAATAGGTCTGTAGCACTTCGGCAAAGATGTCGTTCGGAGATACTTGGTCAAAGAGGGCCATGGAGGTGCGGAGTTTGAGCACATCGATGGGGCTACCCATCAGTTCAAGTATGCTTATTTTCCCCCGATGCGCCAAGAGTGCCTGAGTGATTTCGCGGAGGCGTGCTCCCAGAACGGGATGCGCCAAGTAGGCTCGGGCTTCTTCCACTCCGTCCAAACCATAGAACTCAGAGTTGAAGGAATGACCCAATCCTTTCTGTTGGGGGAAGATGTACCATATCCAATGACTCTGCTTGCCACCCGTTTGGATTTCATGCAGAGCCATTGGATACGCTATTTTTTGTGCTTGAAGAAAACGCTGGAGGTCAAAGGTCTTTCCTGTCGCACTCATCTCAAGTAAACTTTTAGGATTCAAGTATTCTTGCTGACGGATGCTTTATTCGGCAAAGCAGGGCCAGGGGTTGTGTTCGATGCCACCCAGTTGGAGCATCTGGTCCCATACCTGCTGCGTGAGTTGCTCGACGGCCTTCTTGCGGGGCAGGGTCATGTCGGGCAGAATCGGGGTGCCGATGTGACAGGTGATGAGCGGTTTGTTGGCAGGGCCTGTCAGCTTGTAAATGCCGGTGCGTGGACGGTAAGTGATGTAGCAGGGGAGGATAGGACAACCCCAGCGGTAGGCCATGGTGAAAGCACCTTTGTGGAAGGGCTTCAGGGGTTTGTAGAAGTCCCAGCGGATGCCCTCGGGGAAGAGGTGAATCCAGTAGCCCTTCTCGTGCCACTTGTCCATGGCGGCATCATATTTCTTCATGGCCTGCAAGCCCGTAGGGATGGGCACGCCGCCGATGTACTTCATGTGCCAATAGTCGTCGGTCTTCATGTTCTCGCCGTACATAGGGATGAAGAACGAGTGACCCGTAGCCTGGATGACCGACACCATGTCCCAGCGGTAGGCGTGGTTGCAGGTGGTGATGCAACCCTTCTCCTGGAAGAGCTGTTTGTGTTTCTTGAGGTTCTCGCGACCCTCGACCTTGAAGCCCCAGATGACGTGCTGGAGAAAGAAGACTAGGGTGCGGCACTTCAAGTAGGCCAACCAACGGTTCAGGCGGAAGTGGAACGACTCGTCGTAATAGGGGTAGTTCTCGTCGATGTCGAACGGATGCGTCTTGGGCGGATTGATCATGCGGACGGTGGGGTCGTCGGGATATTCGATGCCCGCATCGGGGATGTATTCGCCCGCCTTGACACGGAGTTCTTGATATTGCTTGTTGTTTACCATAGAAAAAAGTTTTTAATGGAAGTGAAAAGGAAGTGACAGAGAAGTGACAAGGACGAATGCTGAAGTCGACGTAGGGAGTCTGGCCCGATGTTGGTATTGTCCCTGTCAATTCCATTTCACTTCATGGTCACTTCCTTTTCACTTCTCTTTATTAGTCAATTATCAATTTTCGATTGAGTGCCTCGGCGCTCAATTAAAAGTGTTTTCCTTTTTTCCACTCAGGCACCTGCACGTTCATGAAGTAGTCGAACGACTTGCCTTCGGTGTCGAGTTGGCCGTTGACGATGCTGACAATCTCGACAGCGGCGCGGACGCATAGACGCATGTCGGTCTTGCGGCGGATTTCCTGTTCGAAGATGACGCGAGGGCCATCCTGACGAATGTTCATGAGGCTGTGGAACTTCTCGCTCGACATCATAGGTTTGATGAACTTGAGGTCCACCTTGGTCACCATCATATCGACGCCGTTCTCGTGCCACTTGCGGAACGTCTCGCCCATCTCTTCCATGAATTCCAGTCGGGTCACTTCCAGATAGCGTTGCACATAGGCGTTGGTGGCCGAACCATAGACGTCGCACTCGTAGTCGCGCACCTTCATCTCGTAGTCGTAGATGACTTCGTCGAGGGGGTCGTTGATGCGGGTAGAGGTGCGTGTGGGACGAACTTCCTGAAGGTTGATCTTGTCTTTGAGCCAATCGGCAAAGAGGTCACCGCGCGTCAGTTTGCCACGCACGCCGACGACGACATCGACGCGGGCACGCATACAGAGCTCGCCCGTCTCTCGACGGAAATCCTGGATATAGACATAGCGGGCACCCTCACGGTGCAGGTTGAGGCAAGAGCGGAACGTCTCGCCGTTCTGTATGGGCAGTCGATATTGAATAGCTGTTTCATAGACGACGAAGTCGATGCCGAGTTCCTCGCTCCACTGCTGACGGATGATGCCGACGCTGGCCAGAAATTCGGTGCGCGTCTGCATGAGCAGGTTGTGGTAGTAGGCGTTGTTGACAACACCCTGCATGTCGCATTCAAAGTCACGTATCTTGACAGTCGATTCAAATAGATATTTTTTACTCATTAGGACAATAACCGGGTTGATTCTTTTTCTATTTGCACTACGCGATTGTGGGCGCAAAGATACTAATTATTTTTGAATTGCGCTCTTTTTTTGAGACTAAAAACAAGGATTTTTCCATGAAACTGGACTTTAGATAGATGAAATCTTTTTTTTTGTTGAAAAGATTGACCAGGGTATTCGAAAAAAATGCTATCTTTGCGTTCACAAATTCGGAAGACAAAGACCCATTATAAACATTATGATGCAAAGATATAGACGATATATATTGACTTTCCTTTGGACACTCTTATTCGGTTTCCCCCTTTTTGCTCAACAGGGCGCGCAACGTATCACCCTTTCCGGTTATGTGTGTGACAGCATTACGGGCGAACGATTGGAGTTCATCACCCTCCAGGAGAAAGGCACCACCAATGGCACCATCACCAACACGGACGGCAGTTACTCCTTGTTGTTGCGCAGCAATGGTGTACTGGTTGCTTCGTGTGTGGGATATCGGACCAAGGAGGTGCCGGCCAGCGGCAAGAGCCGTAAGGAGGTTATCATGTTGGTTCCCAACGACTACCAGCTCTCGGAGGTCGTTGTCCGACCCAAGCGCGAACACTATCGCCGACGTGGCAATCCGTCGGTGGAACTGATACGCAAGGTCATCGAACACAAACACGACCACGCGCTGTCCGAACGCGATTACTATCGCTGTGAGCGTTATGAGAATACCACCTATTCGCTCAACAACTTCCACGGTCCGCTCTATCGCGGTTGGAAAAAGAAGTTCCCCGACATTGACCAATATATTGATACGGCCTATTCGGGCAGTGCCATTCTCCCGGCATCGAGCGACGAGAGTCTGACCACCATCTTCTATCAGCGTGATCCTCAACGCACTCGCACCATCTGTGAGGGCAAGCGTCATGTGGGTCTGGACGAGATGTTGCCAGGTGACCTGGTGGCCAAGACGCAGGCGGAATGTTTCCCCGAAGTCGATCTGGACGACAACGATATCTACATGTTTACCAACAAGTTCGTCAATCCGTTGTCGCGTTTCGCCATTGCTTTTTATAAGTTCTATATCCTCGACACGCTGACGTTCGACGACGGCAACCGGTACATCGACCTCGGTTTTGCACCGTTGATGCCCGAGCAGTTCGGTTTCATCGGACACCTCTATATATCGACCGACAGCACCTATTTCCTCAAGAAAGCCGACCTCAGCATCCCGCCCGACATCAACCTGAACTTCGTGCGTAACATGCACATGCTCATTGAACAGGAACGGTTGCCCGACAGCACGATAGTCATTGTGCGCAAGAAGTTCGAGAGCGAGATGACCGTCGTGGGCGAAACGTCAGGTCTCTATGCCCAGCGCGAAATGTGTTACAGCAAGTTCGACTTCTCGAAGCCCGATGCCCAGACGCAGGTGTTGCTCAATGGTTTCACCCCTCACCACGAGGCAAACGACATGTTGCAGAAGGGGGAAGAGTTCTGGGAGGAACATCGTGCCGGCGACAACAAATCCCGTCATAATCAGGTGGGTACGATGCTCACCGCCATGCGTCAGCGGCCATTCTTCAAGTACAGCGAGATGGTGCTGACCTGGCTCTTCAAGGGGTATATTCCATTGACCAAGAAGCCGTTCGAGGAGAATAGTTTTCTGTATGGTCCGTTGAACACCTCGGCAAGCTACAATACGATGGAGGGACTCCGTCTCCGTACAGGCGGTCTGACCACGGCGCACTTGAGTCGCCATTGGTTCTGGTTCGGCTACCTGGCTTATGGTTGCCGAGACCATAAGTTCAAGTACGACAACAAGATAGAATATTCGTTCAAGAATTGCAAGACGCACAGCAACGAGTTCCCGATGCACAAACTGGTGTTCGATTATAACTACGACACCAACCTGTTGGGACAGGATCCGACGACATCGAAGGACAATTTCCTGCTCTCGCTGAAACGTGACGACAGCGAGATTATCTCTTACGAGCGTCGTGCCGACTTGACCTATATCCGCGAGTTCTATGGCGGATTCAGTTGGAAGTTGCAAGGAACCTGGCTTCGGGAATACAGTACCGAGTACGCACCTTTCAAACGGATTGATTTGCAACACGTTAATTCGCCTTGGGGAGAGAGGGACTTCGACCTCGCTTACTCCACTCTCCAGTTGCGCTACGCACCACACGAGACGTTCATACAGAGTCGTATCAACCGCACTCCAATCAACCACCAGCACCCTGTCTTCGTACTCCAGCACAGTGTGGGAGCCAAGGGTGTGTTGGGTTCCGACTATGATTATCAGCGTACTGACTTCACTTTCGAGAAGCGATTCTGGTTCTCGGCCTTCGGTTATATCGACGCTCAACTCAAGTCGGGCATGGTTTGGAGCAAGTCACCTTACGCCATGCTCTGTCTGCCGAATGTCAACCTCGGTTTCACTATTCAGGAACATGCCTTTACGCAGATGAATGCCCTGGAGTTTGTCTCCGACCGCTATTGCCAATGGGATTTGGTCTATTATCTGAACGGTTGGGTCTTCAACACCATGCCGCTCTTGAAGAAACTGAAGTGGCGTGAGGTGGTCTCCTTCCGAGGTTATTGGGGTGACTTGTCGAACCGCAATAACCCCGTTGCGCAGAATGCCGATGGCACTTGGCGTAATCCCGACCTCTATGCCTTCCCGACGAAGCGTCAGGTATTCACCAAGATGCCCGACCCGTACATGGAGGCCACTATCGGCATCGAAAATATCTTCAAGGTGGGTCGTATCGAGTATATCCGTCGCCTCAATTATCTGAATAACCCGAACGTCTCTGCCAACGGTGTGCAGGTGGCTGTTCATATTTCCTTCTAAAGCTTATGGCACAGCAACTTACCATGTTGGTGACTGGCGGCTCATCGGGCATCGGTCGAGCCACGGCAATCTGCTCTGCCCAACGGGGTTGGCGGGTGTTCGAGATGTCGCGTCACGAGGTGCCCGCCGAGGGAGTAACCCACCTCACGGGGGATGTCACTTCGTTGGCCGATTGTCAACGGGTGGTGGCTTCCGTCCTGGAGCAGGCGGGGCAGTTGGACGTCTTGATCTGCAATGCAGGTATGGGCATCTCGGGGTCGGTGGAATTTGCGCCTGATGACCTCATGCACAAGCAGTTAGAGGTCAATTTCTTTGGCGCAGTGCACATTATCCAGAGCGTCTTGCCCCATATGCGTAGTCGTCGGCAAGGGCGAATCTTGGTGGTGAGCAGTATGGCGGCTCTGTTCGGCATCCCTTTCCAGAGTTTCTATTCGGCTTCGAAGAGTGCCTTGTGCAGTATGACGTTGGCCTTGCGCAACGAAGTGGCTCCGTGGAACATTTCGGTGGGTTGCCTTTTGCCCGGTGACGTCAAGACCGGATTTACGGCTGCACGCGTCAAACATCCTGAGGGAGAAGAGGTTTATGCCCGATTGGACAAAGCTGTCTCCACGATGGAACACGACGAACAGACCGGGCAGTCGGCCGAGCGTCTTGCCCATCGGCTCTATAAACTGGCCACCCGTCGTCGTCTGTCGGCCTACAATTACGAAGGCAT
>CACYQQ010000104.1 GCA_902776605.1 uncultured Bacteroidales bacterium
CCAAGCGGCAGGGGCGCAAAGCCCCTAAGAGCGTCCTTGATATCTATTGCGTAACTCGTTTGTGGTTTTCGCCCTGCAAACATAGTGACTCATAATAGGTTTCCCGAAGGCATTCCGAAGGGTGGCCGAAGGATGAACGAGGGGTTGTCGGTAGAAGTTGGAGGAGGGGATTTATCAATTATTTCTTGCAAATGATACCACGAGTATGGTATATATTTGGTATATTTGATAAAAAATCTTGCTGGATTTTTGTTTTTCTGTCGATTCTTGCTATCTTTGTACCGTCCAACAAGAAGTTACTCAAATTTCAAACAGAGCAACGGCTTGAATTAAATTTGATTCGTGAATTTTTCATTAACTTAAAGCAATAAAACTATGGCTATTTATTCGAATATTCTGGAGCTGATAGGAAAGACTCCATTGGTGAAACTCAATAAGTTCGCAGGGGCACACGATGCCACGGCAACCATCATTGCCAAGGTTGAGGCCTTCAATCCCGGCGGCTCTGTAAAGGACCGTGTGGCATTCGCCATGATAGAAGATGCCGAGAAGCGCGGAATCTTGAAGCCAGGTGGTACCATCATCGAACCAACATCAGGCAATACAGGTGTAGGTCTGTCGTTGGTGGGAGCCGTAAAGGGCTATCACATTATCCTGACCATGCCAGAGACAATGTCTATTGAGCGTCGCAAATTGGCAGCTGCCTACGGTACGGAGATTGTCCTCACCCCAGGTAGTGCCGGAATGAAGGGTGCCATCGCCAAGGCCGAGGAGTTGCGCGACAGCATTCCAGGTTCGGTTATCCTCCAGCAGTTCGAAAATCCTGCCAATGCCGCTGCACATCAGGCAAATACGGGTCAGGAAATCTGGGAGGCAACCGAAGGAAAAGTAGATGTCTTCGTGGCTGGTGTAGGTACTGGCGGCACCGTGAGTGGTGTCGGTGCAGCCCTCAAGGCACACAATCCGAATATCTATGTCGTAGCCGTCGAACCAGCCTCTTCGGCTGTACTTTCGGGCAACCCAGCAGGGCCTCACAAGATTCAGGGTATCGGCGCAGGTTTCGTTCCGAAGAACTTCAACCGCGATGTGGTCAATGAGATTTTCCCAGTACCCAACGAGGAGGCCATGAAGACAGGTCGAGAGTTGGCAAAGTCCGAGGGACTTTTGGTCGGAATCTCTTCAGGTGCCGCCGCTTATGCTGCTTCGGAGTTGGCCAAGCGTCCAGAATTTGCAGGCAAGAACATCGTTGTGCTTTTGCCCGATACTGGTGAGAGATACCTCAGCACAGAGTTGTTCGCGCTGTAAAGACCCCCTCCCGACCTCAGGACCCCCTCCCTACCTCCCCGAAGGGGGAGGAGATAATCCCCCACTGGGTATTTAAACTTGATGTGCGAAGATTCTAACGGGAGTAGAACATTATTTTGAGAAAATAATTTGGTCTGTTTGCATTCTATGAAAGGAGTGCAAACAGACTTGTTTTGTGGAGGGAAAAGACAAAGGGAGGTAGGAAACGAAAAAAACTAATCTTAAATTTTGTAGTATAGTAGTACCTTACCTTATATTTATTATCTAATTAAAATGTTGAAGAAAACCTTATTGATGGCATTGTCCATGACCGTGTTGGCTGTCCAAGCACAGCAGAAGTATGAAATCGGAAACCCAAATGACGAAGAGCATTATGGTTACCTGAAAGACTATAAGGCCTTGAAGGAGTACATTGACTATGAGAAATATCCGAACTTCAAGTTGGGTGTCGGCACAACGGTGAACGACTATCTGCAGAAGGGATTGGTCTATAAGTTGACCAACGCTAATTTCACAGAAACCGTTGCCGGTAATGCCATGAAGCAGGCCTCGTGCGTGTCGAACAACGGAACGATGAACTTCACGACGGTGAAGAACTATGTGAATGCAGCAACGGCGGCTGGATTGAACGTCTATGGACATACCTTGGCATGGCACTCGCAGTAGGCAGCAGGATGGTTGCGCGGATTGATTAAGGACAAACCAGCACCCGCTTTGACCGATGGCGACACCACCATGTACGTCGCCATTGCTAACAAGGATTTCCGCACCCAGCAGAACGTGGGTTGGCACAGCAGTGAATCGGACTACGGCTATACACTCACCTTCGATGCCACCAACGGATTGAAGGTGCATTGCACGAAGAAATGCACTAATTCGTGGGATGTGCAATACATCACTATGGACAATATCCCAACCGAACAGGGCGGTACCTATCAGATGACGATGACCGTCCGTGGTTCGAAGTCTGGCACCATTCACAGCAAGTTGGGAGACTGGGGCTCGGGCGTGACAGCCAATATCCCCTTTACGACCGAGTGGAAGGAGGTGAACATCGTCTATAAGAACACCCTTGCCAATGCGTTCTTCCTGTTGCAAAACGGTGATTTCGTGGGCGATATCTATATCAAGAACATCACCTTCTCCAGAACCGTGATGGGCAAGAAAGTGACCGAGGAGCGTCGTTGCCTCAAGGTGGAGGCCGACCAGAAGGTGAACGAGGTGTGGGACAATCAGTTCTGGATTGTGACAGGTAGTTTTGCCAAGGGTGCCAAGTTTGAGTTCAGCGCCGACGTGCGAGCCGACAAGAGTGCCCAGGCTTCGACGCAGGTTCACGCTTCCCCCAGTTCGTATGTAGATAGTAACGGCATTGGCCGAATCTCCTTCTCGACGGAGTGGAAGACCGTCAAGGTATCGGGCACCTTCTCTAATGCCGGTAGTTCCATCGCCTTCAACCTGAATGAGTTGGCCGATGCCAATAACTACTATTTCGACAACGTGAGCCTCAAGGTGAACGGCGTGGAGAAGGTCAAGAACGGATCTTTGGAGGGCACCGATGTGTCGTCGTTCAAGCAGAAACTGGCACGCGGCAATGTCACGGCTTGCACTATTGCCGAGCAGATTGACTATGTCTATGTGCCAAGCACCATCCCGTTGTCCGACACGGAGCGCCACGACACATTGGTCTATGCTATGGACAAGTGGATCAAGGGAATGATGGACGCCTGTGGCGGAAAAGTCAAGGCTTGGGATGTGGTGAACGAAGCCATCTCCGGTGGCAATGCCGACAGCGAAGGCGTCTATGCGTTGCAGCATGACAACGGTTCGTCGAGCGACTTCTTCTGGCAGGATTATATGGGCGACTTGGAGTATGCCCGTCAGGCTATTCGCTTGGCACGCAAGTATGGTCCTTCGGATCTGACCTTGTTCATCAACGACTATAACCTGGAAAGCGATTGGGACAACAATGGCAAGCTCAAATCACTCATCAAGTGGATACAGCGTTGGGAGGCCGATGGCGTGACCCGGGTGGATGGCATTGGTAGTCAGATGCATATCTCTTGTTACATGAATGCCCAGACACAGGCAAGCAAGAAGAACGGCATATTGAACATGCTCAAACTTATGGCCGCTACGGGCAAGAAGGTGCGTATCAGTGAGTTGGATATGGGCATGGTGGATGCCAACGGTAAGGATGTGCCTACCTCGCAGATGACCGAAGCGATGCACCAGCGCATGGCCGACCTCTATGAATGGATCTTCAAGAAATACTTCGAGGTCGTTCCTGTTGATCAACAATGGGGTATCTGTCAGTGGTGCGCTACCGATTCTCCGTCGAACAGTGGTTGGCGAGCCGATACACCCGTCGGATTGTGGACATTGAGTTACTACCGCAAGCACACCTATGCCGGTGTGGCAAAGGGATTGGGTGCCGTTGTAACTGCATTGGACGAGGTCAAGGAGGAGAGTGAAACCGTTGATGGAACTGTCTTCGATATCCGTGGCAACCGCCTGAATGTTAGTTCGTTGGAGGGATTGCCAACCGGCCTCTATATCGTTGGTGGCAAGAAGATATTCAAGAAGTAAAAATAAAATATGAAGAAGATTATTGTCTGTTTGTTCCTGGCACTCGTGTGTTGTTCTCAACTGAGTTGGGCAAGGCAGAGGAAAACCTCCAAGGAAAAGACCGTCGCACAGGAAAGTGTGCAGGATTCCTTGTCGGCCTATCTCATGGTATATCACAAAGACCAAGACCACGGTTTGCACATGGCGTACAGTTATGACGGTTACACCTGGACGGCGTTGAAGAACGACCAACCCATCTTGGGCGGAGATACCATTGCCGAGCAACATGGCATCCGCGACCCCCATATCTTTCGTGCGCCCGATGGTAGTTTCTGCCTAGCGATGACCGACTTACATGTCTTTGGCAAGCGAGATGGCTTCCGTACGACCGATTGGGAACGCGACGGCAAGAAGTATGGTTGGGGCAACAACCGTGGTTTGGTTTTGATGCGTTCCAAGGATCTGGTGCATTGGACACGTACTAACTTGGATTTCACCAAGTTCGCCCCCTCTACCTACATTTGCGACGGAGATACCTTGACCATGAACTGGGCAGAGGTGGGTTGTGTCTGGGCTCCCGAAACTATCTGGGACGAAGAGAAAGGACAGATGATGGTGCATTTCACTACCCGTCAGGGCGTAGAGAAGAACACAATCTGGTATGTCTATATGAACGCCGAGTTCAACCAGGTGATAGGAGAACCCCAATTCCTGGTAGCTGCACCAAAAAGGCGGTTCAACATCATAGACTCCGACATCATCAAGGTGGGCGAGACCTACCATCTCTTCTATGTCAGCCATGAGGGAGGAGCCACCCCGAAACATGCAGCATCGGACAAATTGACAGGACCTTACCGTTTCGATGAGTACTATCGAGACGGAGAAAGACAGGGGCACGAGGCACCGAATTGTTGGAAACGACTGAACAGCGATACCTATGTCATTATGTTCGACAATTTCCGTCGCAAACCCATGAACTTCGGCTTTGTCGAGACCAAGGATTTCTTTACCTATCATCCGATTGGGTACTTCGATGGGAAGAATTCTCCGATGCATCGAACCAACTTCGAGGAGCAGAAACATGGTGCCGTGACGTATGTCACCAAGAAGGAATTGGAACGTATCATCCAGGCGTTCGAAAAATAATCTTCCTGACCTTTCTGCCTCAAAAAGAGGTGGATTGCCACCATGAGGCCCTCGAAAATTGAAAAAGAGGATGAAAGTTTTGGGGATTTGCGAAAAATGATGTATCTTCGCGGAGTAAAACTTTAAATGCTTCCTAATAAATGTCATTCTGAACGAAGTGAAGAAACTCTATCTTCGTTACACTTTTAAGAGATGTTTCGACTACGCTCAATAGGACATTTTTAGTACTTACTTATAACGAATGGCAAGAATCCTCTCTATCGATTACGGTCGCAAACGAACCGGTTTGGCTGTGACTGACCCATTGCAGATAATCGCCAATGGGTTGACCACCGTGGCTACGTCCGAACTGGAACATTTCCTGCTCGACTATGTGAAGAAAGAGGAGGTGGAACGAATCGTCATTGGTTTGCCCAAACAGATGAACGGCGAGATGAGTGAGTCGTGGAAATACATCGAACCCTTCATCAACCGCCTCAAGAAAGTGCTGCCCACTATCCCTGTGGAGTTGGTCGATGAGCGATTTACCTCGGTGTTGGCACATCAGGCCATCTTGCAGAGTGGCGTAGGTAAGCAGCGCCGTCGTGAAGACAAGGGCATGGTGGATGAGATTTCGGCCACCATCATCTTGCAGAGTTACTTGGAGCATCGTCGCTGATGGTTGGCGTTGCTCGTCGTAGTGAAGAATTATTCATCAATTAAGTACGCCTCGGAGGCAGAAATGCAACCAGAGGCGAAGTATAAAATCAAATATGTTACTTCCGATATATCTTTATGGGCAAGCCGTGCTCCGCAAGGAGGCGCAGGATGTGCCCGCCGACTATCCCGACTTGAAAACGCTGGTTGCCAATATGTTTCAGACCATGGAGAAGGCCAACGGTGTCGGTTTAGCTGCTCCTCAGGTAGGTTTGCCATTGCGTATGTTTGTTGTGGATGGTAATGGCTTGGAGTCCGAATATCCAGAGTGTCTGAACTTCCGTCGTTGTATGATCAATCCGGAAATCCTGGAGGAGAGTAATGAGACCATCACCAAGGACGAGGGTTGCCTCTCTGTTCCCGGTGTATATGAGGCTGTTAAGCGCCCTGATTGGATTGTGGTTCGCTACAAGGATGAAGACTTCGTTGAACATGAAGAGAAGATTACAGGTTTTGCTGCCCGTATGACGCTTCATGAGTACGACCATTTGGACGGCAAGATGTTCATCGACCGAGTTTCTCCATTGCGTAAGCAGTTGATTAAGAACAAACTGTCGGCCATCTTGAAAGGTAAGGTGGACATCAGTTACAAGTACAAGGGAAGCAAGTAAAATTGACAATTGATAATTGACAATTGAAAGCTTCTTGAACACTATACGTTGATTCTTTAATTCTCAGATTTCTGAGATAATATAAATAAATCTTATGAAAAACGAACATCAGCAACCCTCGGCAGATCGCTTGAAGGCACTTCAAGCCGCTATGGAGAAGATTGACAAGACTTTCGGTAAGGGTTCCATCATGCGCATGGGCGATGAAGAAGTCGAACACGTGGAGGTCATTCCTTCCGGCAGTATTGGACTGAATGCCGCCCTCGGTGTAGGTGGTTATCCAAAGGGACGAATCATCGAAATCTATGGCCCAGAGTCTTCAGGTAAGACTACTTTGGCTATTCATGCCATTGCACAGGCTCAGAAGATGGGTGGCATAGCTGCCTTCATTGATGCCGAACATGCTTTCGACCGTTTCTATGCCGAGAAGTTGGGCGTTGATACCGACGAATTGCTTATCTCTCAGCCAGATAACGGCGAACAAGCCTTGGAGATTGCCGAGAACTTGATACGTTCTTCTGCCATCGACATCATCGTTATCGACTCCGTTGCAGCCTTGACTCCTAAGGCCGAGATTGAAGGTGAGATGGGTGACAACAAAGTGGGTCTGCATGCACGCTTGATGAGTCAGGCTTTGCGCAAACTGACTTCGGTCATCGACAAGACTGGCACGGTCTGCATCTTCATCAACCAGTTGCGCGAGAAGATTGGCGTCATGTTCGGCAACCCAGAGACCACGACAGGTGGTAATGCCTTGAAGTTCTATGCTTCGGTCCGACTGGATATCCGCCGAGTTACCACCTTGAAGCAGGGCGATGAGGCCATCGGCAGCAGCGTCCGTGTCAAGGTAGTCAAGAACAAGGTGGCACCTCCATTCCGCAAGGCCGAGTTCGATATCCTTTATGGCGAAGGCATCAGTCGCAGCGGCGAGTTGGTCGATTTGGGTGTTGCTTATGGCATTGTCAAGAAGTCGGGTTCTTTCTTCAGCTACAACGGCAGCAAGTTGGCACAGGGTCGTGATGCTACCCGTCAACTCATGCTCGATAATCCAGACTTGGCGGCTGAAATCGAAGAAAAGATTATGGCCAAGATTCAAGGCGGCGAGCCAGAAGAATCGGCTGAAGGTGAAGAATAATAGCACGAAAATATAGTCACACCAGCGAGGCTCCTGTTGCCTGGCTGGTGTGGTTAGTTCCTTGTGATACATATAAGTAGATAATCACAACGACTTTGGTCGGTACCTAATAGAATTGCTCATCTTATGATTAAATCTACTCTCTCTCTCATTTCTCTCGGAGTTTTATTCTCTTCCTCTTTGTTTGCTCAGAGCCTTCCGATGCAGAATCGTAACCTGTTGTGGTACGAGAAACCTGCTGAGGTTTGGACGGAGGCCTTGCCTTTGGGCAATGGTAAGTTGGGTGCCATGGTTTATGGTACTCCAGGTGTCGAGCAGATTCAGCTCAACGAAGAAACCCTTTGGGCAGGTTCGCCCAACAACAATTTCAATCCTGCGACATTGGAACATCTGCCCGAGATTCGCCAACTTCTCTTTGAAGGAAAATGGTTGGAGGCACAAACCCTTTGCACGCAGTTTGTCAAGTCGCCTACCAATCAAGGCATGCCGTATCAGACGTTTGGCTATTTGCGCTTGTTCTTCACGGGACATGAACTGTATAGTAACTACCGTCGTTCCTTGGATTTGGATTCGGCTCGTACGGTAGTGGAGTATCAGTTGCCATCCCATCCTGGCGAGACGGGTATACAGACTTATTATAAGTACAGGCGCGAGACGTTCTGCCCTTTGGGAGATAGTGTTGTGGTGGTTCGACTGACAACCGATGCCCCTCAAGGTCTGACGTTTACGGCTCAGTTGGCAACTCCGCAGCAAGATTGTTTGCTCAAGAGTGAAGGTGACGAAGTGACCTTGTCGGGATTGACGGGCAGTCACGAGAAGTTGAAGAACAAAGTGCGTTTTCAGGGTCGTCTGCATATTGAAACCAAGGGTGGCAAAGTCGTTTCGCAAGATGGATACATTCATGTCTATCATGCCAAGGAGGCAATTGCCTATGTCTCTATTGCCAGCAATTTCGTCAACTATAAGGATGTGACTGCCAACGAGAAAGCACGTTCTCGCCGACAGATGGACCAGGCCCTACAGAAGGGCTATGCCACCCTGTGGAACGAACACGTGAATCGGTATCAGGCTCAGGCCGACCGTAATACGTTGTGGTTGGGCGAGGATCAATATGCCCAGCAGCCAACCGATATCCGTCTGCGCAATTTTGCCCGTACGCACGACAAGCATCTGGTGGCTTTGTATTATCGTTTTGGACGATATCTGCTTATTTCGTCCAGTCAGCCAGGTGGACAACCTGCTAATCTGCAAGGCATTTGGAATGACAAACTGTTGCCTTCGTGGGATTCTAAATATACGGTCAATATCAATGCCGAGATGAACTATTGGCCATCGGAGGTGTGCAACCTGTCGGAGTTGAGTGAACCGCTCTTCAAGATGATAGGAGAGGTGGCTCAGACGGGTAGGCAGTCGGCGCAAGTGATGTACGGAACGAAGTCCGACGAGGCCTGGGTCTTGCACCACAATACCGACATTTGGCGTGTGACGGGTGCTATCGACAATGCTCCTTCCGGCATGTGGATGTCGGGTGGCGCTTGGTTGGTGCAGCACTTGTGGCAACATTATCTATATACAGGCGACAAGCAGTTCTTGGACAGTGTTTATCCCATCTTGCGAGGTGCGGCACAGTTCTTTGACGAGACGTTGATTGAAGAGCCCGACCACAAGTGGCTTGTTGTTTCGCCAAGCAATTCGCCTGAGAATACACCTAAGGGACATCGTGCTACTACCTCTTATGGCTGTTCGATGGACAATCAGTTGTTGTTGGATCTCTTTTCGGACGTCATCAACGCTTCCCGAATCCTTCAAAGAGATCAGGAGTATGCAGCTCATTTAGAGAAAGTTCGCGATCGACTTGCTCCTCATCAGATAGGCCAATGGGGACAGTTGCAAGAGTGGATCAAAGATTGGGATAATCCGGAAGATACCCATCGCCATATTTCACATCTCTATGCCTTGTTCCCATCGGCACAGATATCGGCCCGTCGCACTCCGGCATTGTTCGATGCGGCACGTACCTCTCTGATTCACCGTGGTGATATTTCCACGGGTTGGGCCATGGGTTGGCGAGTCTGTTTCTGGGCTCGACTCTTGGATGGCAACCATGCTTACACGTTGCTGGAGAACCAGTTAAAGTTGGTGCACGAGAATCCTGCTGATGGCAAGAAGCCGACGGGAGGTACCTATCCCAACCTTTTCGATTCTCATCCTCCGTTCCAGATCGACGGCAATTTCGGTTGTACGGCAGGTATTGCCGAGATGTTGATGCAAAGTCACGATGGCGCTATCGACCTCTTGCCGGCATTGCCAGATTATTGGAAGTCGGAAGGTCGCATCCAAGGTCTGGTTGCTCGTGGCGGTTTCGTGCTCGACATGGAGTGGAAGGAGGGCAAGGTGACCCGATTGGCTGTTACCAGTCGCATCGGTGGCAATTGCCGACTCCGCAGTACCGCGCCATTGAGTGGTTCGGGACTGAAACTGATGGCCAAGCCTGGCAAGCAACCCAGTCGAGCCAATAGCAATCCGCTCTTTGCTCAATTTGTGCCCGATGCGGAAGTCCTAATCAGCGATAAGGCAAAACTGAATGAAGTCGTTGTCCCACAACAATATGTCTATGACTTGGCCACCAAGGCAGGCAAGACCTATGTGCTGATTGGTAAGTGACTGTGAGACAATGTAGAACTGGCAATCTTGTAACCTCAAATTTGATTATAGTATGAAGAATATATTTGTTTCCCTGATGGTCGGTCTGGCAGCCGTTTCACTCCTGTTCCCGACAGAACTTTCTGCTCAGCCATGGAAGCATGGCGAACTCAAAGTGTCCGACAATCATCGTTATCTCCAACATGCCGATGGTACCCCTTTCTTCTGGTTGGGCGAGACGGCATGGCTCATGCCCGAACGACTCAATCGAGATGAAGTTGGTAACTATCTCTCGGCCTGTAAGGCAAATGGATACAATGTCGTACAGGTACAGACGGTCAATGGCGTTCCCGCTTTCAATATCTATGGCGCGTCATCTCACCCCAACGGATATGATTTCTCCACCATCGACCAACAGGGTTATGGCTATTGGCAACACATGGATTATATCGTTCAGACAGCTCAATACAATGGTATTTATGTCGGAATGGTCTGTGTGTGGGGCAATCTGGTGAAGTCGGGCAAGATGGATGTCGAACAGGCAAAGGCCTATGGCACATTCTTGGCCAACCGTTACAAGGACGTTCCGAACATCATCTGGATCAACTTGATGACTTTCCATCCGCGTGGACGCACCTGTTCTGCTACTTGGTTCAACGAGGCAGAGTGGTTGGATTTCAATATGTTCCAGTCGGGACATCGCCGATATGGACAACGTAACGGAGATGGCGACTATACCATTGCGGAGGATACCGAGGAGGACAACTGGCGTTATGTGGAATCGGCTTTGGCTTTGCCGACGATCAAACCTATCTTGGATGGAGAACCCTCTTACGAGCGTATTCCACAAGGCCTTCACGATATCCACCAACCCCAATGGACCGCTTCGGATTGTCGCCGCTATGCGTGGTGGTCCGTCTTGGCAGGCAGTTGCGGACACACCTATGGCAACAATGCCTTGATGCAGTTCTATCGTCCTGGTTATAAGGGCGCCTACGGGTGCACCACACCTTGGTACGAGGCGCTCAATGACCCCGGATTCCAACAGATGCATTGGGTGAAAGACCTCTTCTTGAAGTTGCCCTATTTTGACCGCGTTCCCGACCAAAGCGTCTTTGTGGGTACTTATGGCGAGAAGTACAATCGTCCGATAGCCAGCCGTGGCAACGACTATATTGTGGCCTATACCTATTCCGGTTCTGCGCTCACCATCGACCTCACAAAGATTTCTGGCAAGAAGAAACACGCATGGTGGTACAGTCCCGTGGATGGCACTCTTCAGGACTTGGGTGAGTTCAAGAACAGCAAGAAACAGGTCTTCACGCCCAACCTGGATGATGGCAAGGATACCGATCGTGTCTTGGTTATCCTCGATGCCGAGAAGGACTATTTGAAGGACTTCTAATGTTGTTTTTATGCTACCTTGCTGCGCCGGAATGAAAATCAGCATGTTCTTGTATTGATAGTATAAGACCTCCACCTGAACGCCGTCCATGACGGTCGGGTGGAGGTCTTTCTGTTTCTGGGATTCGTCTGTCTCGACTATTTTCCAAACATCGACAGACTCCTTCCTTGATGGATAATAAATGGCTCTGCCGTTGCCCCTACGCACTTTCGGGCACGTTGCCAGGTTGCTCCGATTATTTCCCTCTAATGGTGCTTTCTTTGAAAAGAAGCAAAAAGAACGGAAAAAGAAAGAAAAAAGAATGCAAAAAGAACGCAACTGCGTTACGGCAGCGGAGGGGCAACAGAATTTGGATGACCGAATGATTTCTACGAAAGATTGAAAAAATAGTACGTTTCTGTAAAAATACGATAGGTTTGAAGTGTCTTAGATATGAATGTGCTTCTTAGGGAGCACGAAAATAGCGTCTGAAATGCTTGATAAGAGTAAACTTGAAGAACTTTTTCGCTTGAATTATAGCAAAATGGTACACCTTGCCAGAGTCCTTCTGCCCGATTCAGAAGAGGCCGAGGATGTGGTGCAGGACATCTTCGTGCGGGTGGCCGATGCCGATTTACCACCTCAGAGTGATGCCTATCTGATGATTGCTGTTCGTCACGCCTGTTTGAACAGGATTCGCCAGATGCAACTGCATGAACAAGTGAAGGAGTTACTGCCTGTGGACGAAGAGACGGAATGGCAACCTGCCGACCAGTCGTTGGAACTGGTTGAAGCCGTTATGACCTTTGTCGAAGAACGATTGGAAGAGCCGCACCGCAGTATTTTCCACCTCCGTTTTGACGAGGACTTGACCATCGCCGATATAGCCAAGCGCTTGAGCCTGAATCCCAATACGACATACAAGTACCTCATTCAGAGCATTCAGCAAATCAAGAATCACTTCAAAAAGTATTGAAAAGTATGGAAACGATCAATGAAAACATCCGCCAACTGTTGGAGATGCTCGACCATCCCGAGTCCTATAGCGAGCAGGAGATTCACGACCTCATTCATCGCGACGAAGAGACCCTTCAGACCTATCGTTTGATGGTCGGAGCAAAATATGCTTGCCGCCATCGTCATGACAACCAAGAAGTTGATGTCGATTCGGCATGGCAAGATTTCAGCAAGAAGTTCAAGGAAAGAAAGGAAGAATTGGCACAACCAGAACCCACTCCTCGCGGTTCTCGTTTCTCCAAGGTGGCGGCTTCCATTATCGGCATTGTATTGGTGTCGGGCATAGCATTCGCGGCCTATCAGATGTCTCGGACGGTGCAATCGACCGATTCAGCGTTGGTCGGTTCACAAGCCAAGGCTGTTGCCGTTAAGGAGGTACAGGTGGTCGATACTGATTCTGTGCCGCAACCTGTTGTCTATGATAATGTTCCGTTGGAAAAGATGTTGCCCGAAATAGCTGAACACTATGGCGTTACGGTGACGTTTGCCAATGCGGAGGTTGGCCAACTACGCTTCCGTTTTGTTTGGAATCCGCAGACGGGTTTGGAACAAGTTCTCAGTGATCTCAATCAGTTTGAGCGGATTAATGTTACATGCAAGGGAAAACAGATTACGGTACAATAAACATCGGCGATGAAAAAACATTTGATACTACTTCTTTGGGGCTTGTTGCTGCCCTTGGGGGTGCAGGCACAGCAACGTATTTCGGTGGAATACAGCGATGTATCGTTGGCCGATGCCTTGCGCCAACTGGATGAGCAGCAGTCGGACTATTCCATCTACTTCCTTTACAACGAGTTGGAAGATTTCCGCATTTCGGTTGCCATCCAGAATAAACGCTTGCCCGATGCCGTCAAGTTGATGGTGGGGTTCTATCCCGTTCGAGTCAGCACTCAGGCCAACAAGATCTTCGTGGAGTGCGAGCAGAAGACTTCCCGTCGTTACATCGGTACGGTCGTCGGTCCTGAGGGTCAAACTGTTGCGTATGCCAATGTTGCTTTGCTTTCCTCTCAGGATTCCTCTTTGATAACCGGCGGAGTGACGAACGAGAATGGCTTGTTTGTCATCCCTTGTGACACCCTTCCCGTCTTGGTACGCGTTTCTTATGTCGGCTACCAGACCCTTTGCCACTATTGTCCTTCTGCCGCAGTCGGTAAGATACAGTTGCAAGCCCAGACCTTACAGAATGTGGTTGTCCAGGGTCAACGCTCTCTGTATCAGATGGGTGAGGAGGGGTTGGTTACCCGTGTCGAGAATACTTTGCTCAGTCAATTAGGGACTGCCGATGACGTGTTGAAGCATGTTCCAGGTGTCATTGCGAGAGATGGCACATACGAGATTTTCGGTAAAGGGACTCCACTTATTTATATCAATGGTCGGCCCATTCATGGCATCAAGGAGTTGGAACAGTTGAAATCGACGGAAATCAAGAGTGTTGAACTGATTACCAATCCAGGGACTAAATATGACGCAACGGTCAATGCGGTCATCAAGATACAGACTTTGCCTAAAGCGGGTGAGGGTTTCAGTATGGACACATGGAGTCGCTGGAAACAGGGGCACAAGGATAAGGAGTCGGTTTCTGTCGATGTGAATTATCGCCGAAATGGA
>CACYQQ010000105.1 GCA_902776605.1 uncultured Bacteroidales bacterium
TAAGGTGCGATGGTTGGAATCATGCCGTCAGGAGATTGTGCATCAGCTATTTGACGCATGAGGCGCGAGAACAGAGGCTTCATGTCGTACCGGCAAATCAGGGAGGGAAGCATGAGGTAATCTTGCTCCAACCATCCAAGTTTCTCGCGGGTGGGGCAGTCGGTTGGGACGCTTGCCAGGTTGCTGCGAATGGCATTGTCGATGAGTGTGTGGATGCGATTCAACGTATCGTTGGAACAATGAAAGCTACCGACAGGATGAGCGCAAGTAACATTGGAGGTGTGAAGCATCGAGAGCGAGATGCTGTCGGGATGAATGCCCGACACCTCGACATAACGGAAGCCGTAATAGGAGAATTGGGGTGTCCATTCCGTCTGGTTAGGAACTTCCTTGCCCGAGGCGGTATATTGAAATAGATAAGGTCGAGCTACCCTTTGGTCGAGTTGTCCGTCATTGTTGAGCAATTCAGCCGGACGCATCTGGATGGTTTGCCCCGATTGGGGACGATGCTTGAAGCGCAGGGAGATAATACCCGAGAGGTTTTGCCCGAAGTCGTAAATCCAAACGTCAGAAACGGTTGCGTTCTTGTCGGAGGCTTTTGTGGGACGAATGGATTGCGCAGTTAGGGTATCAACAACCACCAGTTCCGTGCCCTCCTGAGGCACTAATCGGGTGTCAAAGGCGGGTTGGACGACAAGTGCTTTCTGCCAACCTTTGGTGGAGAAGGAGTATTCTCCGTTCCATCCCGATTGCTCCAATCGAGCATCATAATCTTCTCCTCCATATATACTCGAAAAGGTGATAGGGCTAGGAGCAACTTGCCATTCGTCGTCGGAAAGGATTTCTTGATGCGAGCCGTCGTCATAGAGGATGGTGAGTGCTAGTTTCAATTTCGGTGCGCCGTGAGAACCCAATATCTTCAAGTAGCGTTGGCGTGGAATGTTGTAGAATCCATTGCCCAAAAGCACACCAACGTGTGTTTGTGTGAACCTTGTAATTGGTTGGTTACATCGAACCGGACATATTCCGCCTCTTGGGTGTAATCCGACCACCCTGGGTCAAGAAAGTGGTTGCCTACTTTCTTGCCATCCAGATAACAGACAAAATGTCCCAATCCGCATACCTTCAGTTGTGCCGATTGCACCCGACGTTTTCGTGGTAGGGAAAAAGTTCGGCGCATCATCGGCAAGGTGTAGAGTCCAATGGTGCGGTTTTGGAGGACCTTCTTGATATAGGGAGAATGAATATAGGGAGTGACGATGGTGTCGTCTTCCTGCATAGCAATCCAAGGGGCATGATGGATGTCCCCATAGGCAAGGTGGGAGAAGAGAAAAAGAGTGAGTAGATTAAATGCAAACTTCATGATATAAGGAGAGAAAAGATGCTTGTTGGACAAGCATTAACAGAAAAAAGGTGAAGAACGTCATTGCTTGACGTCCTCCACATAAGTATAAGTAGTGCTGCCGAGGTTTTCGCCAGTGGTCTGGTCCAACTCGGTGAGCGAGAGTTGATTCATGTTGAGCAACGTGAGTTTCACCTTTTGCACATTGTAGATATTGGTGATGCTCCAATTCTTCATGTCACGCTTGGTGAGATAATTGTGGGCACCATTGTACTGCACGAGCACCTGCTTGAACGAGGGGTAGTAGATATAGCCGCCTGTTTGGAGGAGGTTGATGGTATCCTTCTTGCTGATGTAGTGGCTGGTGACGGTCGAGTCTCGGTAGAACCAGAGAGTATCGAATACCGAGCCTCCATCAGTATAGGCCCAAACGCCGGCAAGGTAGTGGGTACTGTCGCCCGTATAGGCTGAGAGACCATCTTCGATGATTTGGGCAATGGCAGCTGCGCGTTCACTCTTGGAACCTAAGTTCATCTGACTCAGAACTGCTTGCCCTGAAGAACCGCAACTGTTGAAGGAGAGACAAACCAACAGAAGGGCAGCAACAGATAAGAGAAAAAACTTTTTCATGATGCGTATCTATATAAGATTGTTTTTTGATGTTCCCTTTGATAGACTTAATCTACTTTAATGTAGGTCGGTTAGAGCGATGCAAAGATAGACAATAATTGATAAAACTCCAAATGAGAGTCAATAATTTAGATAAAAGAATAGGAGAAAGAGGGGCGAAAATATGTTATTTAACACAAATTAGATTTTTTTTTTCACGAATTAGTTGCAAGAAATCAAATTATTTAATACTTTTGTACCGCCAAATCGTTGGCGAGGTCTAATACACAACACGAGAATTCTAAATAACGAAGGGTTAGATACTCATATATATTGTTCCTTAAATAATACCTCGTATGAAAGTTTACAATTCCAAAGAAATCAAAAACATTGCCCTGTTGGGTAATGATGGGTCGGGTAAGACGACCTTGACCGAGACTATGTTGTATGTATCAGGGCAGATTGCACGCAAGGGTCGTGTTTCGCAACAGAGCACCGTGAGTGACTACTTCCCCGTCGAGAAGGACTACGGCTATTCGGTGTTCAGCACTATCTTCCACACCGAGTGGAATGGCAAGAAGCTCAACATCATCGACTGCCCGGGTATGGACGACTTTGTGGGTCAGGCCATTACTGCTATGTCCGTTACCGATACCACCATCCTGCTCATCAATGGTTCTGTCGGTCCTGAAGTGGGCACGCAGAATCACTTCCGTTATACTGAGAAACTCAAGAAACCGGTCATCTTCCTGGTGAACCAGTTGGATAGTCCAGAATGCGATTTCTCGACCATCGTTGATGACCTCCAGATAAACTATGGCAAGAAAGTTGTTCCCGTGCAATACCCTGTGCAGACAGGTCCCGATTTCCATCAGTTGATTGACGTCATCCTGATGAAGCAGCTGACCTACAGCGAAGATGGCAAGATGACGTTGGAGGAGATTCCTGCCCGAGAGATGGATCGAGCCAAGGAGATGCACCAGACCTTGGTCGAGGCAGCTGCCGAGAATGACGAGGGATTGATGGATAAGTACTTCAGCAATGGTCAACTCACAGAAGATGAGATGCGTGAGGGCATCCGCAAAGGTATGGTTACCCGTAGCATTTTCCCCGTCTTCTGTGTTTGCGCCGGCAAGAACATGGGTGTGGATCGACTCATGGAGTTCCTCGGCAATGTCGTTCCTTTCGTCGATGAGATGCCAGCTGTCCACAACACCCGTGGAGAAGAGGTGCCGTTGGATGTCAATGCGCCTACCAGTCTTTATTTCTTTAAGACGGGTGTCGAGCCTCATATCGGTGAGGTACAGTACTTTAAGGTGATGTCTGGCGTTGTCAAGGAGGGCGACGACCTCGTGAATGCCGACCGTGGTACGAAGGAGCACATGGCTGCCCTTTATGTCTGCTCGGGCGCCAATCGTGACAAGGTGGAGCAACTCCAAGCTGGCGACATCGGTTGTAGTGTCAAGTTGAAGGATGTGCGCACGGGCAATACGCTCAATGCTGTTGACAACGATTGCAAGTTCAACTTCATCAAGTTGCCTGCTTCCAAGTTCAGTCGTGCCATTCGTGCTGTCAATCAGGCCGATACGGAGAAGATGATGCAGGCATTGACCCGCATGCGTCTGGAAGATCCAACCTGGGTGGTGGAGCAATCCAAGGAGTTGCGCCAGACGTTGGTGCATGGTCAGGGCGAACTTCACCTCAATACGTTGAAGTGGCGTTTGGAGAATCTCGACAAGATTCCTGTTACCTACGAGTTGCCTCGTATTCCTTATCGAGAGACCATCACCAAGGCGGCTCGTGCCGACTATCGACATAAGAAACAGTCGGGTGGTGCCGGTCAGTTCGGCGAGGTGCACTTGATTGTTGAGGCCTATCAGGATGGCATGGAAGATCCTGTTTCTTACACCATAGACGGTAAGGAGTATCGTGTCACGATGAAGGGCAAGGAGGAGGTTGATCTTCCTTGGGGCGGCAAACTTGTCTTCATCAACTCTGTCGTGGGTGGTGCCATCGATGCCCGTTTTATGCCTGCCATCCTGAAGGGTATCCAGCAATGTCTGGAGCAAGGTCCTCTTACTGGTTCGTATGCTCGCGATGTGCGTGTCGTTGTCTATGATGGCAAGATGCACCCAGTAGATAGCAACGAACTCTCGTTCATGTTGGCTGCCCGCAATGCCTTTAGCCAGGCGTTCCGCGCGGCTGGACCTAAGATTCTGGAACCAATCTACGATGTTGAGGTCTTCGTGCCTGGCGCCCGCATGGGCGATGTGATGAGCGAGTTGCAGAATCGTCGCGGCATGATTATCGGCATGGAGGCCGAATCGGGTTATCAGAAGATCATGGCCAAGGTGCCGCTTAGTGAGATGTCCGACTTCTCGACCAAGCTCTCTGCTCTCACGCAGGGTTCTGCTTCTTTCATCATGAAGTTCTCCAGCTACGAGCTCTGTCCTGCCGACATTCAGCAGAAGTTGATTGCCGCTCACGACAAGGAGGCACCACAAGAGTAATTTATTTTTTCGATTCTCTACAATAATATTTGCAGTTACTCGTTCTTCTTATACTATATGAAGAATCCGTAACTGCAAATTTTATACTTGAACCGTGATTACAGCATCGATTGTTACTTACGATCATCATTTGCTGGACATTGAGCCCGTATTGAGAAGTCTTTTCGCTTCTCCTGTTGACATCGTGTATGTCATCGACCATTCAGAACACATGATGGAACTCAAAGCCGAGTTGCAGGAGTTCGCTGCGCGTGTATTGCAAGGCGAACCTGCCTTGCGACGCAAGGAAAAAGCCGGCTTCAAACTGATATATTTTCCCCACGAGAACAATGGTTATGGCGGTGGACATAACTTTGCCATCCGTAAAGCCATCGCGGCAGGTAGTGAGTATCATCTGGTGGTCAATCCTGACATCTGGTTCGGCCCTGAGGTGATGCCCGAACTGATTCGTTACATGGTGATGCACCCCGAGGTAGGACAGATGATGCCCAAAGTGCTTTATCCCAACGGTTCTATCCAGCGTTTGGCAAAATTGTTGCCTACGCCTATCGACATCATTGGCCGTTTCTGTTTGCCCCAGTTCCTTATCGCCAAGCGAAACAACCGCTATGAACTCCTCAGTTCTGGTTATTCCAAGACGCTCAATGTGCCTTGTCTCTCTGGTTGTTTCATGATGTTCCGCATGTCCGCCTTGCAGGAAATCAATATGTTCGACGAGCATTTCTTCCTCTATGCCGAGGATGTCGATATCACTCGTCGTATGCACCAGCGCTACCAGACCTTGTTCTATCCCGCCACGGTGGTCTATCACAAGTTCAGTCGTGCCTCGCACCGCAGTTTGCGCCTCTTCTGGATTCACATGACCAACATGATTAAGTATTTCAACAAGTGGGGTTGGTGGACTGATGTTGAGCGCGATGCCATCAATGCCCGCTGCATGCGTGCTATCGAATCCACGGGCGAAGTTGTTGAACCTCAATACGAAAACCTTTGCGTCAAGAAGCAAGAGGGTGTCGATAGTCGAGTCGCGACACGCTGATTTGTATCGTTTACAAAATTTAAAGGGCCAAAAATCTCGTGAAGATAGAGATTTTTGGCTCTTTTTATAATAAAATGAGTTTTTCTGCGTTTTATAGGAGAGACATCTGAAGAGTGGATGTCTGGAGGATTGTAAATTCAAACCGACTATGCCTATGCAGAATCATTCTACTTCTTTTGGTGCATCTATGGATGCTACACTTACTCCTTCTGGACCAAGCCTAAAGACAATCTGTATGTTGCAGATGTTGGCGAGAATGTATCAACCTATGCCATTAAAAAATGGTAGGTTCGATAAAAAGTCGCTGGCCTGAAAAACCGCTCAGATCGGTAAGCTGAATGCCATGTTGCGTGTGTAGCAACTGGATATGCGATGGGTCGTCGGTAACTATTTGCCTCATGGAGCAGTCGGAAACTTCGGCTGGAGAGATGAGGGAGTAGTTATCGGCGACTTGACTTTTGTCCTTCAATTTCAGAGGTAAAGGTGTCTCGCGCTTCATCTTGTCGAGGAAGGCAGGGAGCCCACCTTGCTCGAGATACAACACGTGGAGGCGGTCGGTAATCTTCTGGAAGAGCACTTCTGGAAGTTTGCCCGATTGGATGTTCTCCTGAATGTATTGGGCAAAGGCCGCAAGGAGGTTGTCTCGGAAGAAGGATAGCAGTTCTTCTCCATTGGCAAGAGATTGGCTATTAAATAGGTAGAGTGCTATCGGCCTATAGAGCGAGAGGAACGTCTCTGTGTCTGCACTCATGTCCTGGATGGCCAATTCCAACTGCGTCGTGCCAAAGGGAGCGAGCGCTTCAGCGGGGGAGGTGCTTTGGACAGCACCTTCGGCTTGTTCAATGGCTTCGTTCAAGATGCGACGGGCATCGTCGATGTTGTCCGACAAGGCAGAAACGGAGGGGATGAGTTCGTTGAGGAGCTTGGTGGCAAAGTAACACCCTTGCACGTGCGTCCGCAGGGCAAAGAGTTGCGCGATAAGTTGCTTGTACTCCTCCAACACCCCTTTGTCTTTTTCAAGACGCGCGAGAAGAGTTTCAAGTTTCGCCATTTCTCGGCAATGTCCTCCGTGCGCGATTCCAGTTGAAGAATCTGTTGGTTGAGTTCCTGCTCCAATGCCTTGATTTCGAGTACCTTCTGTTGCAGGATGTTGACGATGGCGTGCAGGATGCACTTCTGTGCTTCGGGGGTGTAAGGATGCTTCTTGAGGGTGTTTTCTAACCCTTGGCGAAGAATGCCCAGCAGGATAGGTACATAGATATTCGTCTTGTGCTCCTGTTGCTGGAAGAAATACTCCACACCGACATTGCGGAAGCGACTATGATAAGCCACTTCAAACTTCTGATTGAGTTGCTTCAACCATTCGCTATGGGGATAGTCCTTGAGGTCTTGTGATTGGCGGTCAGCAAGTTCCGACCAATATTGACCGACCCTCTGCCAGTTGGCGGGATGGTCAGGGTCGGCTTGTAGGAACTGCTCTTCCTGGAGACAGAGGGCAGCGTTTTGCAAGGGAATTGCCGAAAGAATGTGTCGCGCCTCGTTGTTGCAAACCTCTATGTCGGTAGGGTGGACGGACGAAAGGCCGCACTTCAACACTTGCAGAACAAATCGCCGACACAGGTGCGTGCGAACTGCCTCCTCGGGGTAAGTGATACCCTGGGTGTTGAAGGCAGAGAAGATGGGAGGATAGAGTTGCTGCTCCTTGGAGTCTCTCGATACAGGAGGGATATATATGCCGGCTTGGGCATATTCATAGAGGAAATCGGCCAACCTCGTCAAGTTCGTATCTGTATAGAGATACATGTGGTCAATGAGCGAGAAGTCTCGGTATTGTGCTACGCCGTTGTTGACCTCTGCCAGATTGTTGAAGATGAGGTTGACTTGCTTGGCCGAGCAGGAGTCGAGCGAGGGGTAATACCCATAGGCGATGCAAGCATAGCGGTGTTGGGCGTCGGAACGGAATAGGCGCTTGATGAGAATAGCCGTCTGGAGAATGGCTTGGGCGCTGTCCGTCTGCTCCAAGTCAGCGCAGAGGTGAAAGGTTACGTCACTAAGGGGCTCGACCTCTTTCTTGCGGAGGCCAGCCACTTCGTGAGACAAATCCCGCTCCTCGATGGGGCGAGATGAGAAAACCATCGCCACGTTACGACGGTCGGATGGTTTTTCAGAAAATTTGCAATAGACGGGATTGTCGAGTCGCGAACAGTTGTAGTTGAGGAATATTAGTAGATGTTTCATTTCTGGAGTTCTTGGTAGCAAGAGCGACAGAGTGGCATATATTCCTGTTTTTCGCCCAAGAGCACCTGCTGGTTGCTATCGGCGATGCGGTAGGAGAAGGTGGCCAGCCGTCCACATTGCATACAGATGGCGCGCGTCTTGTACACCTCTTCGGCAATAGCCAGGAGGTTAGGCATAGGGCCGAATGGTTGGCCAAGGTAGTCCATATCCAAACCGGCAACGATGACGCGCTTGCCCATGTTGGCCAACTTGCGACATACCTCGACGATGCCGTCGTCGAAGAACTGAGCTTCGTCGATGGCTACGACATCGGCCTCCTGACCCATGTGGAGGATGAGGCGGGAATGCTCGACGGGGATAGCGGTAATGGCATTTTGGTTGTGCGATACGACGTCTTCGTGGCTGTAGCGGATGTCGATGGTCGGCTTGAAGATGGTAATCTTCTGCCGGGCAATCTGGGCACGCTTGACGCGACGAATCAATTCCTCAGTCTTGCCCGAGAACATAGAACCGCAAATCACTTCAATGCTACCTGTTCGGTTTTGCTCACGCATGTTATTTTCAATATACATAGTTCTAAGATTAAGTAATTTTCGAAATCTGTCTTCAATCTACCCTGTCCAATCGCTTACTTGGTGTTGGCCTTGTATTTCCTGCCTATCGGTATCTCCGTGCCATTGGTCAGCATAACCGACTGGGGTGTGGTGTTGCTGATCTTGGTGCGGTTGATGATGAACGAACGGTGCACGCGGAGGAACTTCTGGCTATCCAGCTTTTCCTCGAACGAACTCAGGCGTGCCAAGGTGAGACGCTGTTGGCCGTCGAGGGTGACGATACGGACATAATCCTTGATGGATTCCAGATAGAGGATGTCGTTGGCATCGATGACCTCGTTACGACCCTCGGTGCGGATAGAGAACTGTGCACTTTGATTCTCCTTCTCCCATTGCAACATCTTGATACGCTGTTTGGCTTTGTCCAAGGCTGACTGAAGTCGCTCCATCGTATAGGGTTTGAGCAGGTAGTCGGTCACGTTGAAGTTGAATGAGTCGATGGCATACTGGTCGTAGGCGCTGGTGACGATGATGGGGAGCCCCTGTACCTGGTTCATTACCTGCAAGCCTGTCAAACCAGGCATCTGTATGTCGAGGAACAATAGGTCGGGTTGCTCCTTCTGAATGGCAGCCAAGGCGGAAACGCCGTTGTCGAAGAGCGAAATGTCGCCACCTTCCCCCAACTTTTCGAGGAAAAGCTTCAACTTGGCAGCTGCCAGCGGTTCATCTTCTGCAATGTAAATTTTCACGATAAATATGTATATGGTAAGAGGTATGTATTCCCAAATCGAAAATGACACTCATGACACCCATTCCTCCGGATATTCTTCCTTCAGGGGGAGAAAGAGATACTTGCCGGATGATTTATCTGCGAAATTTGACCAACTGTAGTCAATTTCTCTTTTCGTCATCCTATTATGAGGGTATTATGAGCCTTCGGTCATCCTTCTATGTCCCTTTT
>CACYQQ010000106.1 GCA_902776605.1 uncultured Bacteroidales bacterium
TGACAATTCGCCGGTGCCTGTCACCATCTGGATTCAGATGTTGCCCGAATCGGCCTACCAGACCAAGATTCGCGTCACCATGGACATCGACATCCCCTTCTACCTCCGTCCTATGGTGGGCAACAAATTGGAGGGCGCTGCCGACATGATTGCCGAGGCGTTGACGCAGATTCCGTATTAGGACTCTCCCCGACCCAACCTCCCCGAGGGGAGGGGAGTGATTGGTTCTGTAATTCGTAATTTGTAATTCGTAATTTTCTGCAAGAATGAAACTTTGGGAAAAAAGCGTACAGGTCGATAAAGACATCGAGAAATACACCATTGGTCGCGATAGAGAGATGGATCTCTATCTGGCACCGTTTGACGTGATGGGTTCGATGGCCCACATCACTATGCTGGAGAGTATCGGACTGCTGACTGCCGACGAACTGAAAGTGCTGTTGGCCGAGATGAAGCAGATCTATGCCGATGCCGAAGCAGGCAAGTTCGAGATTGAGGAGGGCATCGAGGATGTCCACAGTCAGGTGGAGTTGCTCCTGACCCGCCGTCTGGGTGACATCGGCAAGAAGATTCACTCGGGCCGCAGTCGCAACGACCAGGTGTTGGTGGACCTGAAACTCTATATGCGCCACGAGTTGCAGGAGGTGACGAAAGGGGTGAAGACACTCTTCGACATGTCGAGCTTCGGCTTGTGGTTCGGCGCCTATGCCGAGAGCTTGGTGGACGACCTCATGGTGCTCCAAGCGGCCTATAAGGTGGTGAACCGCAATCCGTTAGGTTCGGCTGCCGGCTATGGAAGCAGCTTCCCGTTGAACCGTCAGATGACGACCGACCTCCTCGGCTTCGATTCGATGGACTACAACGTGGTCTATGCCCAGATGGGACGTGGCAAGACGGAACGTATTGTGGCTCAGGCGTTGGGCGGCATTGCTGCGACGTTGTCGAAACTGGCTTTCGACGCCTGTATGTTCAGCAGCCAGAACTTCGGCTTCATCAAGTTGCACGATGCTTTCACCACCGGTTCCAGCATCATGCCCCACAAGAAGAACCCCGACGTCTTCGAGTTGACCCGTGCCAAGTGCAACAAGATTCAGGCTGTTCCACAGGAGATCATGATGATTTGCAACAACTTACCGTCGGGCTACTTCCGCGACTTGCAGATCATCAAAGAGGTGTTCCTGCCTACCTTCGACGAACTGAAAGACATCCTCAGCATGGTGACTTTGATGATGGAACATATCACCGTCAATGACCATATCCTGGAGGACTCACGTTACGACCTGATGTTCTCGGTCGAGGAGGTCAACCGCTTGGCCACCAACGGTATGCCTTTCCGCGACGCCTACAAGAAAGTGGGATTGGACATCGAGGCGGGTAAGTTCACCCCGGTCAAGGAGGTGCACCACACCCACGAGGGCAGTGTCGGCAACCTTTGTACCGACCGCATCAACGCCTTGATGCAACAGGTGCTCGACGGCTTTAACTTCCAGAAAGTCAATGAGGCTGTGGAGAAGTTGGTACGATAAGACTTTCCTCCATCCTACCTCCGGAGGGACCAAGAGAAGACCCATTTGGGGTGTTCTCTTGGTAGCCATGGTCCTGGCAAGCGCTTGTCACGAGACATTGCATGTCAGTCCTGTTCCCTCGGCCCCAGTGCGTTACACTTGTGACCCCGCCATCGTCAACTTGGCCATGGAACAAGGGGCACCGCAGACGGGATTGGACAGCCCGGGTGGTTATGTGCGTTGCTTTGACCGCAAGTACATGGGTCCCAATGATGCGTGGGGCACGGGCGGACTGCTTATTGTGCAGAGTTTTACGCCTAATACGTTCTATGCCTACGACTTAGCTTGCCCCTATTGCTATGCGGCAACCACCAACAGCCCCTCCCGACTGCATCAGTTGGAGATGGCCAAAGATGGTGTGACAGCCCAATGTCCAGTGTGCGAGTCGGAGTTCGGTGCCATCTTCTGGGGTTCGACGGCTCCGACCAAAGGTCCTGCCAATCAGTCCAATTACCCCCTTCGTCAATATCGGGCCACCTTAGTAGGAGATAAGGTCACCGTAAGTAATTGATTGTTTTATACGCATGAGGATACAAGTCCTGTTTCTTAGTTTGTTGTGCGGTTGGCTCTTAGCCGCTTGTGACGATGACCATTTCGCCACCAGTGCCAGCGACCAACCGACCCTATCGACCGATACTTTGTCGATGGGTACGTTGCTGTGTGGCAACTCCAGTGCGACGCATCTTGTGAAACTCTACAATCATTGCGACGGGGACCTCCGCCTCAGCAGTATCTCTTTGCGCAACGGGAATGAGAGTGGTTTCCGCATGAATGTGGATGGCATGAACGGCACCCGTTTTGACAATAGTGACTTGCTGCGCATTGCCCAAGGCGACTCGTTGTTCATCTTTGTGGAGGGCACTTTCCCGATGGGAGAAAACCCAGTCAATCTGCCGCGCGTCGAACATAAGGACTATATCGACATCGTTTGCAACCAACGCACCAAGACTATCATCCTGACCGCTACCAGTCAGAATGTCGAGCAGTTGACCAAGGTGGTCATTGACCAGGACAGTTGCTGGAGCACCTCGGAGTTGGACAAACAGATCATGGACAGCCTCATCGTTGAGCAGGGAGTGACCCTGACCATCGACTCGGGCGTAACTATCTACCTGCACAACAAAGCCGGCATCCGGGTGGCAGGTACTTTGATTTGCCGAGGCACACAGGAGTATCCCGTCATCATCCGTGGCGACCGAACAGACAATCTCTTCTCCCATCTGCCGTACGACAATCTGCCGGCGCAGTGGGGTTCGATGTTGATCGAGAATACGGCGAAAGGCTGTTCCTTTGTTCATACCGATATTCACGGATTGGTCGATGGCATCGTCTTGGATAGTACCGACGTGCTCTTTGAGAGTTGCCGACTCCGCAATTCGGATGGCAACCTGCTCACTTGCCGTATGACGCAACTGCGGTTGCGCAACTGCGAACTGAGTCAGGCGGCGGGTGCTTTGTTGGACATTCGTGGTGGCAAGGACAGCATCATCCACTGCACGTTGGCCAACTACAACTTCAACCACAAAATCTACAGCGCGGCAGTCTGTCTCAGCAATCAGGACCCCGCACAGAAGCGCTATACACCCTTGGAGGAGTGTTACTTCCTGAATACCATCGTGTTTGGAAGTGGATATTATGAACTCGACCCAAAGGAATTCTGGCCAGACGTTAATCTGTATTACCAAGCACCTACTTCTACGGACAAGGCGCAAAATGCCGATTCGGTGTTCTGCTACACTTTCGACCATTGTCTGCTGCGTGTCAAGGGTTCGGACGATAACGACTTCATCCAGACTATTTGGAATGTTGATCCCGCCTTTGTGCGCCTTGACAAAAAAAATTACGACTTCGACTTCCACCTCAAAACCACTTCTCCTGCCATCGGCTACGGCGACGGAAAGGGCTCTTTGCTGTGCCCGAAAGACCTGGATGGCAAGGTTCGTCCCGATATTCCTACCATCGGCTGCTATGAAGTGAAGTAGTGGTCGGGGTCATCGGAATAGTCTGAGTAATCGGAATATTCTGAATAATCAGAGTACTCAGAATAATCAGAGTACTCGGAGTTTTTTCACTTTTCAACTTTCACTTTTCAACTTTCACTTTTTTCCATTGTCAATTATCAATTATAAAATATGGCCACTTTTTCTAAGCAAACTTATGTAGAGCGTCGCGCCCGATTGGCAAAAGCCATGGGGAGCGGCCTGTTGCTCTTTTTGGGCAATGGCGTTGCCTCGATGAACTATCGCGACAACAATTATCCCTTCCGTCAGGACAGTACTTTCCTCTATCTCTTCGGCCTCGACTACGAAGGCTTGGCTGCGGTGATAGATGTGGATAACGATAAGACGATTATCTTCGGTGATGAACTCACTATCGACGACATCATCTGGACAGGCGTTCAACCTACCATTGCCGAGAAGGCTGCCGAGGTAGGTGTGACCCAGACTTGTCCGATGTCGGCATTGGAAAAGTATGTCGGCGAGGCTTTGGGACGTCGTCAATCGGTGCACTTCATCCCTGCCTATCGCGGTCATAACTTGTTGTGGTTCCAGCATTTACTGGGTGTCAAGATTAGCAGTACACCGGGCGATGCGTTCACACTCTGTTCGCCCAAGGCGCACCCATCGTTGCAACTCTGTTATGAGTTGGCCGATATGCGCAACCACAAGTCGGCCGAGGAGATTGCCGAGATTGCCAAGAGTATCAACATCACCGTCGATATGCACGAACAGGTGATGCGTACGGTTCATCCTGGTATGCACGAGAGGGAGGTCAATGCCGCCGTCATGGAGGTGGCTCTGCGTGAGGGCTATTTCTATTCGTTCCCGACCATCGCTACCTGTCATGGCGAGACGCTCCACAACCACGGGTATATCCACGAGTTGAAGGAGGGCGACATGCTCTTGCTCGATGCCGGCGCCGAAGGCATGAGTCATTATGCCGGCGATTGCACCTCGACCATGCCCGTGGGCCGCGACTTCACGGCTCGACAGAAAGAGGTCTATAACATCCTCTATCACACTTACTTGGAGGCAACACGCATGATCCGTCCAGGCATCACTTACCGCGAGTGTCATGTTCGCGCCTGGGCCAACATTGCTGAGGGTCTCAAGGGCTTAGGATTGATGAAGGGCGACCCGATGGAGGCCGCTGAAGCAGGTGCCGTTGCTCTCTTCATGCCTCATGGTCTGGGTCACATGATGGGCCTCGACGTGCACGATATGGAGAATTACGGTGAGGTCTATGTGGGCTATCCCCGTGGCGCACAGAAGGATACGCGTTTCGGTTTCGCCTCTCTCCGACTGGGCCGAGCCCTCGAACCTGGCTTCGTCTTTACCGTTGAACCTGGCATCTACTTCATTCCCGAGCTCATCGACCAGTGGCGTGCAGCAGGTAAGTTCACCGAGTTCATCAACTACGATAAGTTGGAGGCTTACAAGGACTTCGGTGGTATGCGCAATGAGGAGGATTGGCAAATTACGGCCGATGGTGCTTCCCGCATTGGCCGACAGAAACCTGGCAGCATCGAAGAGATATTAAGAATGAAAAATTAAAAGTGAAATATTAAAAATGGATAGCTCTGCTGGCTGGTTTAGTGCCGTTAGGCATTTAGCGTGCGAAGCACTTTTAGCAACTCGTAGAGCCTTTTAGTCCAAAAAAATGAATAGCGTTTTTATCGTTCTTCCTATCCTGACGTTGCTGATGTTCGACTTGGGACTGACGTTGCGTCTCGGTGACTTCGGTATGATCTTCCGCAATCCCAAAGCCATGTGCATGGGATTGTTTGGTCAGTTGATTCTGTTGCCTTTGGTGGCATGGGGCATAGTCTCGATGTTCCACCTCTCGCCGCTGTTTGTAATAGGTGTGATGCTGATTGCCTGTTGCCCAGGCGGTTCTTCCAGCAATATCTTTTCCCTTTTGGCCAAGGGCGATGTTGCTCTCTCCGTTTCGCTCACGGCTATCAGTTCGGTAGTGACTTTGTTCACCCTACCTCTGGTGATGCAGTGGGTGACGGCGCAAGTGGGTGACCAGATGGGCATCACCCTTCCCATCGGCAATCTCTTGGCGCAGAACCTCTTGACCATGCTCCTGCCTATTGCGTTGGGCATCACTGTTCGCCATTTTTGGTCTCGCGCGGCCGCATTGATGGAGCGCGTCCTTTCCCGTTTCGCCTTCCCTGCCTTGATGTTGTTGGCGACTATCTTCTTTGTCCAACATCAGGAGACCATTGCCGACAACTTTGTCGAGGTCGGCGCTTGCGTCGGCGCTTTCCTGATTGGCGCCGTTCTCTTGGCCGGCGGACTCTCGCGCGTCTTCCGTCTCGGCAGTCAGCAACGTCGCACCATCGTCATCGAGGTCGGTATGCAGAATGCGGCACAAGCCATCGCCGTGGCCTCCAGTCCGTTCGTTTTCAACGATGGTCGAATTGCCATCCCCGCCATCATTTATGCCCTCTTGATGAACGTTGTCCTGCTTACTTATGTCGGCGTACTGAAATGGTGCACAAAGTAAGGTGAGAATACGACAATAAATAATCTATATTTGATTATTCGCACAATATGTTTCCGCCCATTTGACCGATTGGCCAAATGGGCGGAAATCTTTGCTATACCCCTGCGAATCAAATATTGATTATTTCAATTTTAGTCTTCGCACTTGGGCTATTCTCAATGCAACGGCCGCTTTCCCGAGGTTCGACTCACTCAAAGAAGAAAATCAACGAAATGCTCTTGTTTCGGGCCTGTTTTATGGCCTTTGTGTAAGGCATCAAAGTGGCATCTTTCATCTTCTTGCGTTGGTGCTCCACCATGTCCAACAGTCCGAGGTTGAACCGCACTTCGGGGCAGAACTTGAAGTAGGGCAGATAGCAGTCGCAACCCATGGCCACGTGCAGACCTACGTCGATATGTTGGAAGACGATAGGGTGTTCCTCTTGGCGGGCAACGTCGAAGTCCAACTGTCCGCCCAACAGCATGTAGGGTCGGTAGTTGTTCAGGCGGCGCGTTGCCACCTTGAGACTGACAGGCAGACTCAGGTAGTTCGATTTCAACGTCTGGGTGCGCGTCATTCCTGTCGAATCGTTGCGGAAGTGAATGTCGCGCGACATGAAGTGAAGCGTTGGCGTGAGGCGCAGGTTGAGGTTCTCGGTCAATGCCACATCCCCCATCAAACCTACGCAGAAGGCCGGGTTCGTCGTCGGACATTCGGCACACCAACCGTTGGCGCCGCTGTGCACAAAGGTTATGTCGCTCAGGTCGATGCCCAACAGAAAACCATAGTGCACACGCCTCTGGTCGATGTAGGGCAAGTTCTTGAGGGTCTGCCTCTGAGCCAGGAGGGGCAGACAACTCACGAGAGCCAACAGCAGGAAAACAATCTTCTTACGCACGGTCGATGTTGGAGTTACAATAATAATGCACTATATAAAACGCAGAAATAGTAAAATATTGCCCAAAGCTTCTGCTCATTTGACGAATTATTCTTAGGAATGTTAGCCTCATGGTTTAATCAGTTTTTGGTCGCAAATATAGCCCTTTTGTCAGGAATCTCAAAATTTTTTTCGCGATTTCTGTATGGATTCTCACAATTTTGGTCAATTTCGACCCTTTTTCGCTCTATCTTTCGTATAGGTTCAAAGGTCGGAGAGAGAAACCCTCTTTTCGCAACAAATTTATTAAGCCCTCTTCGCCAGGCAGATGTAGCGTGCCCACGGCAATCAGACAAGAATGCTTCTCTAAATTTGACGTCATGACAGGAATCCAATGTTTGTTTCGTCCAGCTAGGAGTTCTTCTTGCTTCTTTTATCATTTACAGGAACATAGTCATAAAGGTTGGCACCAGTAGCGTGTCTTGGTCTTTTTGCAAGTCCTTGGCATATACCAGATAACTATGTCCTATGCGGTCAGAGAACTTCCTTTTGAAAGCATCCAAAGAGGCATGAGTCTTGTAGCTTGACGATTTCACCTCGATAGGGTCAATCTTACTGCCGCGAGATAGGATGAAGTCTATTTCGTAGTTATGCTTGCCACTTTCGGTAGGCCAGGTGTGGTAGAAGAGTCGGTTGCCCGCCGAAGTAAGCATCTGTGCCACAACATTTTCATAGACATACCCCATGTCCGTGGATAGTTTGTCGGACAGTAGTTTCTGATAGATGACATTGTCTGTCACCTCTTTGTCCCAAAATGCCAAAGTGACGAATAACCCTGTGTCGCCCATATACATCTTGTATTGACTGTAGTCAGCATGCAGGGGCATGCCAACATTCGGGTCATTGGCATGGTGGGCAAAGTTTACTGTCAAACTGTCCTCCAGATTCCGGAGCAATTCTTCCATTTTCTCCTTATCTTCAGTTCTGCCCAATACACTCGTTTCCTGATAGCGCGAGGCATTCTTGGAGAGCTGAGAAGGTATGGCGGAGAACAATTTCGCCGCTTTCCCCGAAGGGTCGATTTTGAAGAAATCATCGTTATATAGTTCGATGATTTCTCTTTTCTTTTCATCGACGCTCGATAGGTTGTTGGTTTCCAGATAGGTGTCAATCGCTTGTGGCATACCGCCCACCAACATATATAGACGGAAGTCGCGAAGCAGCTTTCTGCATACGCCATCGCCCAAAGCCTTCTTACTTTGGAATGCCTGTTGCAACAGAGGGATTGTCGAGTCGTCTCCTAATGCCCAACGGAACTCCTCGTAGTCTAAGGGGTACAACGTCAGGCGGGTCTCTTCGCTGGGAATGACAATGTTCTCCGTGTTCTTCTTAATCGAGAGCAATGACCCAGTCTCAATATAGTCATAGCGGTGGTCTTGCACCAGATACTTGATGGCTTGCCTTGCTTCGGGGCATTTCTGTATCTCGTCAAAGATGATGACCGATTGTCTCTCATACAGGGTCACGCCATAGATGAACTGCAATTGCAAGAAGAAGTTGTTCCTGTCCGCGATGTTCTTAACGGCCTCCCACACTGCGGTTGGAGCATCCGCAAAGTCCACTACGATATAACTGTCATACTCCTTTTGGGCAAATTCCTTGGCAATCGTGGATTTACCGACACGTCGAGCTCCTTTTATTAGCAGGGCTGTCTTGCCGTCGCGCTCCTTTTTCCATTGGAGCATCTTGTCATATATCTTGCGTTTGAAAATTCTCATTTTTCCTCAAAATTTAAGTCCGTTTTAGTCCCTTTTCGGGTGCAAATATACGGATTTTGTCAGGAATCTCAAAATTTTTTTCGGCAAATATGTATGAAATCTCACATTTTTTTTCGCGATTTCTGTATGGATTCTCACAATTTTTGGCAATTTCGACCCTTTCCCGCCCTCCTTTGACCTTATGCTGACCCAACGTTGCCCTACCGTTCAGCAAGGCATGAGCCCCGCTCCAGCTTGCATTCAGGTCGCCTGCAGCTCCCCTGATTTTAGGGGACCTGTGGGGAACCTGCGGCTTCCTTAGGCTCTCCTCATGAAGTGCTGAACATAGGGTCAGCGTAGGGAGATGGGTAGGTCAAGGGGAGGCGTTGGTGCCATTTTTGCCTTGTCGCCCATATCATTTCTCCCCCTTCGCTGTTGATAACTCCAGTTTTTGGGAACAGGACGGAAGTTATCCACAAGTACGGTAGATAACTTGCCCTTAAGATGAGCTTTGTAATATCCATCCGACCCTTGCTCTTTTCGGTCCGCTGAAGAACACCTCTTCTGTGGGGTAATTTGCAATCTGTATATTGCATTTTATTCCACGAGAATCGAAAATCTCCCTCAATGAGGGACGAAAATGTGAAAAATCTCCCTCAATGAGGGATTTTTTGGTTACTTTTGCCGAAAATAATATAGAAAGGATATGATAGACAACACTTTATATGAATACATGAACGCCTTGCTGAAAGTCACGCCGCTGACTTTCCATCGCTATATGTATGACAAAATTCCTTGGAAAAGTCGTCTGGTGGGTATTGTCGGACCGCGAGGTATCGGAAAATCGACCATGATGTTGCAATATGTGTCGGAGCACAAAGAGGAGGGAAAACAGCTGTATGTCGCTGCAGACAATATGTATTTTGCCAATCATACGATATTCGGGTTGGCCGATGACTTCGTGAAGGAGGGCGGCACGC
>CACYQQ010000107.1 GCA_902776605.1 uncultured Bacteroidales bacterium
ACCGTTATCGCTCACGGTCAACGTACCAGCCTCAGGGTCAACGCTTACGCGCACTTTGAGGTCGCTGGTGTCGCCGCTGAACTCACCGGCACGGGCCAGGGTCTTGAGTTTCTGGGTAGCATCGACAGCGTTGCTCACCAACTCACGGAGGAAGATTTCATGATCAGAATACAAGAATTTCTTGATGACAGGGAAGATGTTTTCCGATGTCACGTTGATTGAACCAGTTTTCATACTATTTATTTTTAAATATTACTTATTATCTTGTTGGAAGTTATTACTACAGAAAGTCAAAAGTGTGTTGTTTCGTTTCAACCATCGTCCGCTAACTCCACAACCACAGGCTGTTAACTCCTTCTAACTACAATTAACTCCCTGTAATAACTCACTCTTCGTTCTCCAAGCAAAAGTTGCATTACTTCATTGACTTATTGAACTTTGGAGCACATAATGCCTCCGCGTTCATTCATTACAAAGGTCGTGCCAAACCATTTTGTCACGCCAAAATGTCACTATGATTGCCATTTTTTCAGCCTTTTTATGTGAATAAATGTTAAAACACGATAGGAGCAATCAATTGCACGCGCAATTTATTGCAAAAAAATTTGGCATTATTGCAAAAATGTCTTAACTTTGCCCCATCTTAAATAACATAACCATGATATAACGCGATACCTTAAAATTTTACATTTAATAATCATTTGGGTTTGCCTTAAATCTTATACCTGAAAAGCCGAGATTTCCTCGCATCCTATTCCAATCTTTTTCAAGTCCCAACATAATGTCCCCCTCATAGGGTAAATAGGGCTTGTCCGAATGCCGAGGTTTCCATTTAAGCGCTAAACCTTATCTGAATTATTATATATGCAAAAAGAACTGACCTCTTGTCTGAGATCAGTTCTTTTTTATATTTCAAGTTGTTCACTTGAAGGGAGTTAATGGTAGTTATAAGGAGTTATCGCTTCGCTCTTGTAGTTAACGGACAATTGAAATTGAAAGTCGAAAATTGAAACTTCCTGAATTCTTTAGTGCCGAAGGCCATTAGCGTGCGAAGCACTTTTAGCGGCTCGCAGAGCCCATTAGCCTCCAGTTCTATCGTCCGTTAACTCCACAGCCGCAGGCTGTTAACTCCTGCTAACTCCATGAAATTAACTCCCTTATAAGCTCGTCACTTTAGATTCCGAGGCTCTTGCAGATGACCTCCAACTTCTTGTCGGCAGCAGCGCAAGCGGCGTCATAGTCCTTGCCGTCGAAGGCAGCAGGCACCTCGCAGTAGAACTTGATCTTTGGTTCGGTGCCCGAAGGACGGACACTGACCTTGATGCCACCCTCCGAGTAGAACTGGAGGACGTTCGAGGTGTCGGGCATCTCGATAGGAGTCTGCTTGCCGTTGGCATCGGTCTGCTTGAGGAGCTTGAAGTCCTTGATAAGCACCACCTTCTCGCCAGCCAATTCCTTAGGAGGATTGTTACGGAAGGTCTCCATCATCTGCTTGATCTCGTCGGCGCCACTCTTGCCTGGCTTCACTACGCTGACAGCCTTTTCCTTCTGGAAGCCGTAGTCCTTGTAGATATTGAGCAACAGGTCGTAGAGGGTCATGCCGTTGTCCTTAGCCCAAGCGGCAATCTCGCAAATCAGACAGATAGAGGCTGGCGAATCCTTGTCACGCACTTTGTCGTATGGCAGGAAGCCGAACGACTCCTCGCCGCCGCCGATGTACTTCTTTTTTTTTTTTTTTACGCGGATGCGGTAAGCAATCCACTTGAAACCGGTGAAGTCGTCGAAGATCTCCACATCGTTCTTCTTGGCAATCTTGGCGATGAGCTCCGAGGTCACGATGGTCTTGACCATGAACTCGTTACCCTTCAACTGACCAAGTTTCTTCTTGTTGGTGATGATGTACCAATAGAACATCATGGCGGTCTGATTGCCGTTCAGGATCATCCACTCGCCCTTGTTGTCGCGGCAGACGATAGCCAAGCGGTCAGCATCTGGGTCGGAAGCAATGACGAGGTCGGCATTGATCTTCGAACCAAGCTTCATGCCCATGGTCATGGCCTCGCTGTTCTCTGGGTTAGGCGACACAACGGTCGGGAAGTTGCCGTCGATGACCATCTGCTCCTTCACTACGTGAATGTTCTGGAAGCCCCACGAACGCAATGCCTCTGGAATGATGACACGACCGCAACCATGCAGTGGAGAATAAACGATGTTGAGGTCCTTCTGGCGCAGGATGACGTCCTGATCGACCATTGCCTCCTTGACAGCCTGGAGATAATCCCAGTCCATCTCACCACCGATGCACTCGATGAGTTCCGGATTGCCCTCGAACTTCACCTGCTCGATAGTCACCTTGTTCACCTCTTCGATGATGCCCTTGTCGTGTGGGAACAGGACCTGAGCACCGTCGTCCCAATAGGCCTTGTAACCATTGTACTCCTTCGGATTGTGCGAAGCGGTGACATTGACACCGGCCTGTGCCTTGAGCTGGCGAATGGCGAACGAGATCTCTGGCGTAGGACGCAGGCTCTCGAACAGATAGACCTTGATGCCGTTAGCCGAGAAGATGTTAGCTACGGTCTCGGCAAACATACGGCCGTTGTTGCGGCAGTCGTGACCGACTACGACAGCAGGTTGGATATTGGGGAATGCCTTGTTGATATAGTTGGCAAAACCCTGTGTAGCCATACCCACAACATATTTGTTCATACGGTTGGTGCCAGCACCCATGATGCCACGAAGACCACCGGTACCGAACTCCAGGTTCTGATAGAAAGCATCTATAAGGGCCGACTTGTCGTCGGCATCGAGCATAGCCTTTACCTCAGCTTTGGTCTCAGCGTCGAAACCTGCACCCAACCAGGTCTGTGCCTTGGCGGTGCACTCTTTGATTAACTGATCGTCCATGTGAAATAATATTTTAGGTTAAAAAGTTTTCTTAATGAATGAATTATAGGAGGGCAAAGATAAAGAAAAAAATTGAATCTCCAAACACTTGGCCCAAGAAAATAAAAAAACTATGCAAAATAGCCCTTGGACGTTCTCCTACCCTTAGAAATTTTCCTCCTGTGCCTTAGTCTCCAGATAGGACTGATAGAGTTTCAATCCCATCTTGTCCTTCTTGAACGACCGCTCGTGATTGACGGGCAGGAGGCTGAGACGGAGTTTGGAAATGCCGTGACCAATCTTCTCCATAACCTCAGCCGAAACAGGGAACTGCGCTACCGAAACGGCGAGTGGCTTGGGAGTCTTATTTGCCCCCACCAAGACCGCCTCGTAACTCGTCTTAGGCTGAACGACAGTGCCTTTCAGCGTCACCACCTCCTGATTAAAAGTGCGAATCTTCAAGACTGGTTCGTTGAAGAATGTCGAACCATCCGAGTACATATTCACCACGCTGGCAATCTCGACCACCAGGAAATAGGCATTGTTGTGTGTAGCAATAGAATAACGGTAAGAATCATTTATCCAAGCATCGTTGGACTCATAACCTAAGACCTCGGCACGAAGGTTCGAACCAAGCATCAACATCGAAAGCAGGAGGACGGAGAAAAGTCTTTTCATATTCTATAAAGGATCAATATGTCTAGTAGTTAATTTATGTGCATTGCAAAAATAGAAGAAAAAAATGACTTATGCAAGAATTTGCCCATATTTTCCCTTCCTGACCATCGAAATAGACGGGAAAGAGGGATTTCCGCCCCCTTTCCCGTCAATCCAATCGACTAAGCAACCCCTTATACCGTAACGCGGCACTCCTATTCGGATGTGCTTTTGGTGAAGTCAGAATCGGGGTTGGCAATAGGTGTCGGCCCCCGAGGTGAAGTGCAACCCGGGGAAAGAGTTGTCGTCCAACGGATAGTCGTACCGGCGGACGAGGTGATAGTCGTCATACTCCATGCCGACGTGATAACCTGCCTCCGTGGCATGTATCTGCACCACCGACGAGGCCGTGCTGGTGTACGAGCGTTCCTCCGACTTCTGGTCGGCCACCGAGAAAGCCGCCGACGCCTCCAACGAGGTGATGCCAGGACGTTGCAACAGTCCAAGAAACAATGTCAGTGTACGAACCATGCACATATACCTTATATAATTTTAGGGCTAATAGGCTCTTCGAGCCGCTAAAAGTGCTTCGCACGCTAAAAGCACTTCGTGCGCTAATAACCCTAAGCAATCAAATTTTACTCTTATATCTTATTTCTTAATTCTTATTTCTTAATTCTTATTTCATACCACTCCTCCCCTCGGGGTCCTCGCAGCAATTAGGAGGGTTGATAACCCTCCGCGAGAAGACGAGGCTTTAGCCGAGGGGCAATTTGGGAGGGGGTCGCTCCTACCCTTTTTTGGCGGTGCAAAGGTACTATCTTCTCCGTTCCTATTCAATACCCACAAATCGGTATTTCTATCTACCACAGCACTGCCTATAGGGCCGTTTCCCTCCCATCGGAGAGGTATTTCGCCCTACCGTCGTCCCTACGCACTGTCGGACTACCCTCCTGTTTCCTCCTTTTTACCACCCTCCAAATTGCACCCTTCGGAAAGAACGAAAAAGAACCAAAAAAGAAAGCAAAAAGAACGGAAAAAGAACGCAACTCCGTTACGACGACGGCAGGACAACTGACCCTCGGGAAAGGAAAATGGGCACAAAAAGAGAAAAATAGGAACGAAAAGAACGTCTGTTATCAAAAAAAGCATTATATTTGCGGGCGAAATAATCACCTAATTACACTAATAATGAAATTGAAAATTTCCTTTCCCGAATTATTGCAGACCTTGAAACAGAGTTTCGGTCGTTTCCCCGAAGCGTTTGGATTCTTGTTTCTACTTACCATTCTTTCGCTTATCCTTTTTAACAGCAATCATCTGAAATACGATGACTACGATGTGGCGGTCTATTATCTATCAACTGCCACGTTCTTGTCCATCATGCTCAGCCTTTGGAGTGAAGCCATCACCTCTATCCGCAAAGTGATTATCTGCAAAGCGGTGGCACACACGGCATTGATAGCAGATGCACTTTGGCTCCAGTTTGGCATTCCCAATGGCGGTTTTGATACCGAACTCTTCCTGGCACACACTGCCGCCATATTCTCTATGCTCTTAGGCATAGCCTATCTGCCATTCTGGAAGCAAAAAGACGATGTGCCCTCCTGGAACTTTGTGCGCCGGTTGGGATTCAATTTCATTATCTGCGTCATTGTCGGCAACATCATGGCTTCAGGATTGACATTACTCGTTCAGGGTATGCACTCCTTGTTGAATCTGGATATAGACCACGGCTTCGGGAAATTCCTGTTGTCTTTGGCCATCTTTATTCCGAGCCTGACGCTCACCATCTCGCTATGGATAAGCCGCATTCCCCGAAAAGACGAAATGTACGACGACAGCTTGCTGCAATCGACATTCCTAAGCAAGGTGACCCGTTTCCTTTTCATCCCCCTCATCGGCACCTACCTCCTATTGTTGTACATCTATTTGGCCAAAATCATTGTGAACTGGCAATTGCCAAATGGAGAAGTCTCTCTCTATGTGTCGTTCATGATGCTCGGCATCATCATCGTCAGGATGCTGCTCTACCCTGTATTGGTGCGACAAACTGCCACCAACTTTGAACGACAGGCAAGTCACTGGTTGCCTATCTTGGCTCTGCCCTTGCTTCTGCTGATGACTATCGGCATCGTACGACGTCTGAGCGATTATGGCATCACGCCGAGCCGTCTGTATGTCGCCACGCTCAATATTTGGTTTTATGGTGTATGTATCTGGATGATATTCAAGCAGTACGACCGCATACACTGGATACCGCTCTCCTTCGGAGCATTGTTTCTCCTCACCTCGACTCAACCTTGCAATTACACGGCCATCAGCCGATGGAACATGCTTAACAGAATAGAAGCTATTTTGGCCGAATACGAACCTGAAAAGCTGCCCATGTCAGACCGGGGCTTTAAAAACTGGATTAAATCGCTGCCCGAAGAAAGGCAAGAAAAGACTTACTCGGCCTTTCAATACTTATCAAGAAACGGGCACAAAGATGACATCAAGCCTTGGCTGAAATCGGATGTTTATCTTTGGAGAGACTTCAAAAATGTCTCATTCGAGAGTAAAGGACAAGACGGCAAGACAACAGACAAGGCTATCAATTCGTGTCTGTTGTTCAAAACCGAACCAGTCGCAATTGACCAAGTGCACACCATTCCCCAAGGTTGCCATCGATTTGTCTCTGGAACAAGTGGAAGAGTTTCAATTCCCTATCACGAGGCAGACTCCATCTACCGAGTTTCTATCCCATACAATAACGGAGACGACATTGACACACTAAAGGTAGATGTCAACATACCTGAATTGTACAAACTACAGGCCGATGGTCCGAAAGACCTGATGCTCCACAATGCCTTAACAGGCAAAACGCCGGTGTTTGTACCCTCCAAATTGGCACTCACCCGCTATGGGGCCATAGTCGAAATATCCTATTATGGCACTGTATTTATGCCATAAAGGGAACTATCATAAAGAATAATACATGCCAAAGAGAGAAAGAAATTGAGGGTTGTAAAAAGACTCTCCGTGGACTTAAAAGAGCGATATCCCCAAATGGGAATGTCTCCACGCAATCTGTGGTATATGAGGACTTTTTATGTGCGATATAATGTTTTGTGACCAAGGCAAAAGTGCAACGCGCCGTTGCACTTTTGCCTTGGTCACAAAACATTTTGATTCTCAGTAAAGAACTGGATGATAATGCAACGCGGTATTATGCACATGAAAGTATCTCTAAAGGTTGGAATCGTGATCTTCTGCTGAATGCCATCAAGTTAAAGAATCACTGACCTTGGAACTATTACATTCTTAGAGGGGCTTATCTTTGAAAAAGTTACATCGCACTAACAAAAGAAGTACAAAAGACACTTATTTGATGGTAAATTGAAAAATAATCAGAGAAAAATTTGTGTCATATAGAAATAATCCTTACTTTTGCAATACCAAGAAAAAACTAATTGTTAATTACCACTAGAATAGGGCTATGAAAAAAAGACTTTACACGCTACTGGCTATCCTATCCATGCCATGGATGATGATGGCACAACAAATCACGGGACTTAATACCACAATCTGGTACTCCTGGTGCAACAACTATAACGACTCCACCATCAACATGGCTGCATCGGAAATGCCGGAAGTGGATCTGACGGACTCGCCAACATCTTCATTAAGCGTCGATTTTGAGGCCGAGACCACGGAAGACGTTCTGGAATTAAAGGCGATTGCATCGGTACATTCGGCCAACCAAGAGGCCAACATTGACCAATGGGACACCCTGACGTTCCAGAACAAAAGTAATGGCAAATGGGTGGCATATTTCTACGAGGATTTGGTAGAAAGAGTAAAACTCACTGAACGGGAGACGAGAACCATAGAGTTCTACGTCATCGGCCAAGATAGTCAAAAGAACGACCTGAAGTACGACAACGGTGGCGAACACTACAAAATTAAATTCTATCAGTGTGCCAACGGAGCAAGTGTCAAGTTCTGCAAAGGCGAAACGGCCTCTGTCCGATTGAAAATAAATGGAGAACCAGTAACCTACACCATTACAGACGAATCCGTACGCACTCCTGCGGAGGACCCCAGCAACGTGAAGTCCTTAGCCCTATGTGGCTACACCCTGGACTTAATTTGCAACGAAGGCTACATTCCAAACACTTGCGAAGCAACCATGAGCTTAAAATTCTATGAAGAAGGCGAGAGTGACGACTGGTGGAACATTTCGGGAGACGACGGCTTGGAAGATGAAATCTTCAATACCGAAACAGAGGAGTACGACCATCATGTGAAATACATTAGCGACCTCAGATATTTTGGAGACATTGATTTTACCAATGCATTGAAGCCTGGACACAATTACAAGTTGGAATTCAGGTTCCAAGTGTACGATGAATGCGAAAACTATTTCCTGACAAACAATACACCAACTGCCATCTTCAACATCTCTGTTGATGAAATGAGTAATATCTCAATCACTCAAGCCCAAAAAAGCGAAACAGAATACTACAACGTGAATGGCCAACGCGTGGAATGCAAAGCAGAAGTTTTGCTCATGCAACGCAATCGCAAGATATTGGCGAAATAAGTACAACTCGATATATACAAAACGACTTGGGCGGCAACTCGATGAAAGGAGTTGTCGCCCAAGCGTCATATTGTCGTAAAGGAAGAGACGAATCAGATGACCTCCAACTGCTCGGAAGGCATCCAACCGACGTTGCCGTCACTGAGTTCGACCTCCGACCAACCGGAGAGTTCCTGACGGACTTTGACTTTCAGACCCTCGTGGATGATGAGTAACTGGGTGCCACTCTCGGCTGGCGTAGAACGGAGGGTCACGGTGGGGGTCATGACGATGGCATGTTCGTGAGCGGTCTTGATGTACGACTGCTGGTTGGCATAGTACATAGAAATGGCACTCAGGCAGACCATGACGAAGGCCGAATAGAAACCAGCCTTGCGGAAAGCCACTTTCTTCAAGAAGAAATAGCAACCTGCGCCTGCCAGGAAGAGCAGGAAGAAGAGGATAGAGAGTCGGCCCCAGGCATCGGCACTGAAGAGGTCGCGCAAGGCATTGCTCCAAGTGACAAAGATGATAGGCTGGATGGTCTCGATCTTATCAACGCAGTTCAATTGTGCCAACTCCAAGTTAGCCTTGGCATCGGCGTTCGAAGGGTCTCGTTGCAGACAACGCTCGTAGTTGAGGATGGCGCGTGAGAAATTCTGCTGCTTATAGTAGGAGTTGCCCAAAGCGTAATAGAGATCGGGCGCACCATTGAAGGCTTCGACCAAAGCCTCATACTTCTGTGCGGCCTCGGCATAGTTGCCTTGGTCATATTCGAAGGCGGCTTGTGCCACCAGTTCGGCGGGATTGATAATCTCGGCACGCACCGAGGTGAGGCAGAGAACTATACATAGGAAAGAAAGAAACTTCTTCATATTTAAGTTATGAGGTTGTGAGGGTTAACGTTTAGGGGTT
>CACYQQ010000108.1 GCA_902776605.1 uncultured Bacteroidales bacterium
AAATGTAGTATCTTTGCACAACATTTTAATAATGTACGGGCGAGCAATGAATTTTGCAATTATAGCAGCGGGAGAGGGTTCCCGTTTGGTTCAAGAGGGCATTAAGACTCCGAAACCATTGATTCGTATTGGAAATGTTTCTTTGATTGAGCGTTTGCTTGGAATGTTTTTGGTTCAACAACCAGAAACGATTTCGGTTATTATCAATCCAAAGATGCCTGATGTAGCCTTATTTTTAGAGCTCTGGAAGAAGGATCACAAGGATGTTGTGTTGAATGTCTTGGTGAAGGAAACTCCCAGTTCCATGCACAGTTTGTCGGAATTGTTTCAAGTGTTGCCCGATGGCCCATTTGTGTGCACCACGGTCGATACGTTATTTACAAAAGAGGATTTCTCGGCCTATTGTCAGGCTTTTCGAACATCATCTTCCACTTGTCTTTTTGGCCTTACCTCGTTTGTCGATGATGAGAAACCGTTGTGGGTACATGTCAACGATGAGGGTTTTATTAGCGATTTCTGTGACGAAGGACCTGCTCCTTTCGTGAGCGGAGGAATTTATGGCTTACAAAAGTCGTTGGTTAGTCCTGTATTGAACCAATGTCTGTCCAGCGGTCAGGCGCGCATGCGAAATTTCCAGCGAGCCTTGTTGAAGGCTGGAGTGCCTGTGCGCGCACACCTCTTCGGTCGCGTCATGGATATCGACCATGCGCATGATATTGAGGTGGCCGAACGTTGGCTTTCGGGCAACTGACATCCTGCGTTGATAGTCTCGAAAGTGTGGTCAATTCCTTAAAGGCTCATACAACCCTCATAATAGGATCAAAGAAGTTTTCCCGAAGGCATTCCGAAGGCATTCCGAAGGATGACCGAAGATAATTCGAAATAGAATAATGATAGGCTTGATATATAGGGCATCGGAGTTTTCTCCTCGGGATAATGTGCAGAAGGATGCAGTTATTCTGGAGGCTGTTGGCAATCAGCTCCAACAGCGGAAGCAAGAGGTTGTGTACTTCAAGGAGGAGGATCTGGATGAAGCCGCACGACAGGTGTTGTCCTCATGTTCTATTTGCTTGAGCATGGGGCGTCGAGACAAGACGTTGTCCTTCTTGCAATCGTTGAAGCAGCGGGGTATCCTTGTCCTGAATGCGCCCAATGCGGTGCGAGTGACGGCGCAGAGTCGTTCTACGACGTTGGAACTGTTGCAGGTAAATGGACTTCCCGTCGTACCCTTCTGGAGCTACGAACCCTCGGAGGATTGCCTCTTCCAATGTGAACCCGAATTGCAAGCCCTTTTGCCTGGATGGATCAAGGCGATGCATCTGCGAGGCGTAAGTGAAGGTGATGTCCGTCGGGTCAATACTCCCTTGGAAGCGGACACCGTCGTCCTACAGTTCGCTACGAACGGTTATAGTGACCTCATAGTAACCCGACACGAGGAAGGAAGGTTGCAGAAGCTGTATGTCGTGGGAGATCAAATCGTCAACCTTCCCGATGCCGAAAGCGTGGCTTTCGCTGAATTGGTTCGAAATATCCGAAGGACGCTGAATCTGGATGTCTGGGGTGTCGATTTGATTCTGACAGAGCACGGCCCGATCATCATCGATGTCAACGATTTTCCCAGTTTCAACGCTTGCCGGGATGTGGCAGCTCCGCTGATTGCCGATTACGTCATGCAGGCAGCTGAGCTATAATAATATAATGAGAAATATTCTTCCTGAACAAAATGGATAGCAGATATTATTCGACATTGAAGCACAAAGACGTAGAAGAACCAATTGACCTTTGGTTCTATCGTCCCATGGGTTTCCGTCTGGCCTTGTTGGGGGAGAAGTATGGTTGGACGCCCAATCTCATCTCCATTGTCAGTATCTTCCTCGGGGTAGGTGCAGGGTTGTTGTTCTATCCTCAGGATTGGCGTCTGAACCTCCTGGGTATGATTCTTCTGGTGATGGCCGACATCTGCGATAGTGCCGACGGACAGTTGGCGCGCATGACCAACCAATATAGCCGCTTGGGACGTATCTTGGATGGAGCATCGGGCGATGTCTGGTTCCTGTGCATCTATGTGAGCATCAGTTTGCGTTTGCAACCCGAATGGGGATGGCTGATATGGGTGCTCTCATTGTCGGCAGGCTATTGTCATAGCACACAAGCCGCCTTGGCCGATTATTACCGCCAGTTCCACCTTTTCTTTGTCAAGGGCAAGGAGGGGAGCGAGTGGGACGATTCATCGCACGTCGAGGAGGAATATAAGAGTCATTCCTTTGCGTCGGCACCTTTGTATAAAATGTTCCTGTGGGTATATTTGAACTATACCCGTTCGCAGGAGTCGGCAACGCCCAATCTGCAGGCTTTCCGCAAGAAGTTGATTGCGATGCCCAAGGATGAGACATTGTATAGCTCCATTATTGCCGAGTCACGACCGCTGATGAAGTATTGCAACATATTGACGTTCAATTGTCGAGCCATCACCCTGTTCGTCACCTTGATGTTGGGTATGCCTTGGCTTTACTTCATGGTCGAACTCACGTTGGGCGATTTGCTGTACCTCTATCTGTGGCGCAAGCATGAGAAGATGTGTGCTCGATATAGCCGAGACATTCAAGGTTGATTAAGTTCAGTCGCATGATTAGGGCATTGAAGCGATATATCCTTTGGGCATTGTGTCTTGGCTTGTTTGCCTGGATGCTTTGGCAAGCCAATCCGAGACAGCTTTGGCAAAACTTGCTGGATTGGAACTGGATCTTATTGGGTTGCATCGGCGTTTGGTTGGTCGGCTATCTGCTCAATGCCGCCTCTTTCCGCTGCATCCTCCGATGTTTCTCTTCCGACGAGGGATTGAAAGACGGAGTTCCTTTTCATGGGAAAGGGGGATTGTATGCCTTGATGCGACTGACCATTGGCGGATATGCGTTGAACTACATCACTCCTTTCGGCCTTTTAGGTGGAGAACCTTGGCGCATTCATGAACTTCGGAAGGTAATGCCCTCGGACAAGGCCAATAGTTCTGTAACGTACTACGCCATGGTGCATGTCCTCAGTCATATTGTCTTTTGGATGTTGGCTTTGGCGGCATGGTCCTGTATTGATGACTCCTATATTATCAGAGAATATAGTGTCGGCACCCTTGCCTCTGTGGTGGCAGGAATATTGCTCTTGCTCTTGGTCGCAGTCTTCTTCCTCCAACGGAAGGGCTGGATACAGAGTTTTCGCGTTCTCGTCCGGGTGCATCCTCGTCTGTTTGGGTGTGCAATAGGGTTGGAGTTGTCATCTCGCTTGGTCAACGTGCTGGAATACTGGTTGTTGATGCAGGGCATTCTTCCCGATGGCATGGCATCCACCTACGGAGGTGCATTTCTCGTCGTGGCATTCAGTAGTTTGTTTGCCAATCTGCTGTTCTTCAGCCCTTTGCAGATGGGTACACGCGAGGGTGGCGTTTATCTGGCTTTGCAATGGCTCTTGCCTTCGATGTTGGCATCGGAACTGTTCGGCATGGCCGTCAGCATCTGTTTTACCACTCGAATCAGGGAGTTTTTTTGGATATTAGTTGGACTACTTATGATATATTACAAATCAAAAAAATAGAATGAAAGGAATAATTTTAGATTATGGTGCTACCATCGACAGTAATGGCAAGCATTGGGCAGAGGTCCTGTGGGACAGTTACACACAGGCGGCTCTTCCAGTAACGAAAGAGCAGTTCCGAGAAGCATATATCTATGCGGAACGATATCTCTCGATGATCAATGTCATTAAGCCGGAGCAGAACTTCTTTGAACTGATGCAGGTTCGACTGGGCATTCAGTTGGATTATATGTTGCAGAACAAGATGTTGAGCCAGGAGATTCTGGAGACCACCTTGCGCATGGAGAGCAACGGCGAAGTTCCCATCTTGGAGAAGGCCGAAATCATTCAGCACTTTGTCGATTTCATGGCAGGTATCTGTTACGACTATGCACGTCGATGCACGCTGGAGGCTGCTCCTGTGGTCGAATATCTGGCCGAGAAATATGACCTTGCTTTGGTGAGCAACTTCTATGGTAACCTCAAGGCCGTCCTTCAGGACTTCGGTTTGTTGCGTTGCTTCAAGGTGGTCATCGATAGCACCGAGGCAGGCGTTCGCAAACCCGATCCCCAGATTTTCCAGATGGCCATCGAGCAACTCGGCTACAATGTCAAGGACATCACTATTGTGGGCGATAGCTACGAGAAGGATATCCAACCCGCCATCCAGTTAGGTTGTCATGCCATCTGGTATCGTGGCGACAGCTGGGACCCTGAAACCGACAAGCAGCATGACTATCAACCAACCATCAACAACTTGATGCAGGTGTACGATCTGTTGTAACGCATAAATCAATTGCTCAATATCCTGTCTTTCGGGGTTTGAGGGTATACATAAAGCGCATTCACTTATATGGTGAATGCGCTTTTATTGATGGTTGCTAATCTCTTTTACGCCGTGAGCACACTTTCTCTCCATCGCAGGACGATGTAGGGGAGGGCGCGGGTCAGGATTTCGTCATAGACAATGCTTGGGGCATCATATATTTCGAGGTCGGCAAATGAACAGATGTCCAGGTGGGCCATCTCCCAGCCTTGCTGATAGAATTTCTTGCGTTTCTTGATGTCCTGATACTCCTTCTTTTCGTCGAGCATCTTGTCGAACTCCTTCAACTCCGATTCCTCAAGAGGACGGAAACCGGTGAGCAGTTTCTCTGTGTTCCAACGGTTATGCTCAACGCGCACCAGCATGTCCATGATGCCGGGGGCATTGATCTTCTTTGTGATTTCTTCGATAGGAGAGGTCTCCAGATCCAAACCTAAGTATCTCAGTTTAGTCGGGATGCTGTTGGCGTTGTAGTTGCTGCTCCATTGGTCGGCCACGGTGCAACGGCGCCAGTAGAAATCCTGCAAGGGGAGCCCTGAGTTCGGTTCGATGTCGTTGATGTGCTCCAACTTCGTGTCGTCCACATCGTTATAGACATAGTTGACAATCTTGGCCAAGCGGTAATCCACCACGCTGTCCTTGGCAAAGCAGTCGGTATTCATGCCGAAGGGGCGGATGATGTTGTAGCGCATCTTGGCAGCCTCTTCCTCGCTCTTGCCGATACCTGCCAGGTTGGCAACCAACTCTGAAGAGTGCGTCTGGTAAACCAGCACCTGAATGGCATGGCGATATACCTCGCGTGGCATATAGATGGCCGACGACATGGCGGTTTGCGGATTGCCGAAGCAGATGGCTACCGTCACGATGGCATTCTTATCCGTGCAAGCATTGATCAAGTAGTCCTGAATGCCTTTCGTCTCCAGACGACCACGGACAAACTCCCACTCGAAGTCCATGAACGAGCCGTCGCGTTCCTCTTCGGGGAGGTCACGATTGTCAGCCAGATGCTTGTAGGGTCCATTGATGGTGGGGTCGGTCCAAGGCGTGTTCAGGCAATCCTCCTGACCGCTATCTACCAGACGGTAGCGGGAGAGCTTGAACAACTCCTGATGGGCACCCATGAAGTTAATCATCTCGCTGTCGGCACGCTGGTCGATGAAGGTGAAACGGGAACGCTTGCGCTGGGTGTTGAAGTTCGGGTAGTGGCATATCTGACAAGCCTCTTCGGCCAAGGCGATACCACTCTTGCCCATGCCGACGACGATGAAGTGAACAAACTTCTCGCTTTCGGGCGTCATCTGCTCTTTGCCCTCCAATGGGAGGTAGCTCAGTACGTTGGTCGCTTTGTTCTGTCGCTTTACCAATACGTTCTGTGCCCACATCTGATGGTAGTTGAGCGAGATGAACTCAATCTGTTCGCGCACCACGCTGCTCAAATCCGAATAACGGAACGAAGCCATCGTCGATTGGAACTCGAACATGATATAGCACTTCAGTCGGTTCTTGCGACGCTTGTCCTTCAGGATGGTGGCGATGTTGCGGAGGCAGAGCATATTCAACGAGTCATGGTCCGATTCCGACTCGTGCCAGGCATTCTCGCCCAAAAGGTAAACCTCGCTGGCACGCTCCAAGTGGAGTTGCTCCATGTCGGTCAAAGTGTTACGTCCGCCGTTGTAGAGGATGGTACGCCACTCCTCCTTCTCGGTGAGTTCGCGCTGCATCTCGAAACGGTAGTTGAAGACGTTGTTGACCGTTTGGATAATCACATATTTGAGCGGGTTCTCCTTGCGGTTCAACAATTGGCGCACCAAGGCCGGTACCGCTTCGTGTCCTCCCAGGATGACCGCATACTTCGACCGTTGGATGTTGTATCGTGCTTCGCCCCATTGCCAGTCATCGCTTCGTTTTCGCGTGATACTGAGCACCGACGGGATGAGCAAGCCCGAGAAAAGCAACGTACCGATGATGCCAATCCAGATGGCCCACACACGACCGCGAGGTGTACCGGCAGCAAACTGACCACCGATGCCACGGAAGTGGAAGAAGACAGTGCCCAACAGACCTGGGTCTTCGGCTTGCAGGGTGATGTAGTTCTGGATATGGGCTTTGTATTCGACTTTCGATTCCAAGTCATTGCCTTGACGACCGCCGTACATGTTATTGTAGTACAGGATATCGAAAGGCTTGACATTATTGAAGTGTGCAACCGTGGCAATCGAGAAGGGCAGGAGGGCTATCATGAAGAAGATTGGCATTACATACCAATACTTCGATCGAGACAGGATTCTATCTACGACAATCTGCTTATAGAAAACGCAGAAGATGGCATAACCCCAAAGGATGATGCCCAGAATACCTACTGTCAGGATAAACCAGTTGACACCGTCATTCATGGCAGTAGCATCCATTGCGTTTGTTGGTTCCATGTTTCTAAATATTTGTTTTACGCGCAAAGATAACAATATTATTTCAAATTTATTGAAAATCGTGAAAAAAAATACCATTTATGCCCCTAATATCTTGATTTTAGCATTATAATCATCACTTTTTCTTTTTTTTTCTTGTTTCTTTCATCAAAAGTGCATAACTTTGCTGCACAAAACTTAACCGCTATGTCTAATATCAAAAAACCACATTTTCCCTGTTTTCCGTTTGGCGTGCAAGTTTGTATGACTTCCCTGCTGTGCCTTTCCTCATATCTGATGACAGGTTGTAGCGAAGACAAGGAGGCCGATTTCACGTTGATGTATGTAACGGATGTACATGGATTGCTCCTGCCCAGCGATTATGATGCCAAGACGGACAACCCCGTCACCATGGCTAATTTTTCGACCTATTTGAACCAAGTCCGTGCCGAAAAGGGTGCTGACCATACTATTTTATTATGTGGCGGAGATTTGAACGAAGGGCAACCTTCCAACTATTATTATAACAATGTTGCGACCGAAAAGGAGCACATCTCTGCCCAAGTGATGAATTACCTGGGCGTCGATGCCATCGAGCTGGGCGCCAACGACATCTCGGCAGGTGCCCGTGTGTGGCGGGAGCAGTTGCCCGACCAATGTAACATGCCTTACCTCTGTGCCAATCTGTTGGATGCCGAGAGCAAGCAATGTCAGCTCAAACCCTACACCATCCTCGAGAAACAAGGTTTCCGCATCGCTGTGCTGGGTTTGATTGACCCCAACGATTGCCGTTGGCTCTCGCCTGACAACATGAAGGGCCTTACGGTGACCGACCTCGTGCCTGCTGCCACCAAGTGGGTCAAGCAGATTAAGAAAGAGGAAGAGCCCGACTTTATCATCGGTTTGTTTGCCGCTGGTACCCGCAACCAGAGTCTTCTGCGTGTGCCGGGCATCGATATCTTCTTCCTGGGCGCCGACCATCGCTCCTTGCCGCTCAACGACTTCCGAGTCAGTTCCGAGGGAGATTCCGTGCTCGATGTCCAACCATTCCCACGCCTCGAAGAGGTGGCTCAGGTCGATCTTCACCTGTCCAAGAAGGGGATGTTCGGTTCCGTGCATCGCTCTGCTGAGGTGAAGCGAATCCGTTTGGCTGGTTACAAGCCCGATTCCACGTTCCTGAATAAGTTCTCTGGCTGCATGAAGGAGGTGGATGACTATATGAACATGGTTATCGGCAATTTGCAGGTGCCTCTGAACTACTCTGACGCCCTCTTCGGTCCTTCGGCTTTGGTCGATTTGATGCATGACGTGCAGAAGGAAGCGACGGGTGCGCAGATATCCATCACGAACAATTGTGCCGAGGAGGTCGATTTCCTGCCAGGACCATTCACCGTGAACGATCTCTTCCATCTCTACAAGTACAACTATAAGTTCTGGGTCATCCCTATGAAGGGCAAGGAGATACAGAACTTCATGGAGGCAGCTGCCACGGCTCAGTTCAATCAGATGGAACAAGCCACCGATCATATTCTGGCCTTCCGTTTCAACGACTTCAAAGAGGTCGTCATTGGTCCGAATGGTCCTGAGATGAATCAGTTGAAGTACAAGTATTGCAGCCTTTCGGGTGTCCGCTATACGGTCGATGTCACCAAGCCGAAGGGGGAACGCATCACCATCTTAGGTTTGAGCGATGGCACAGAGTTTGACCCCGAAAAGACCTATAGCGTCGTCATGAACGAGTATCTGGCTTGCGGTGGCGGCAACTACATCTTCCAGATGGGATGGAAACGCGATACGGCTTTGAATGCCTTGATTTCTCAAAGTCAGTATGATGCCCGTACCTGCTTCATCAACTACCTCCGTGATCGCAAGAGTATCAAACCTCAGCCTTCCTCCGATTGGTCCATCATCCCTGCTGACTTCTGCAAGAAGGCACGAGAGACCGATGCCAAGATTCTCCAGCGGTTCATGTCTCCGATGTAATTCATCCTTTTTAGTAGTTGCTCCCAAGGGGCTCTAATATTTATTTCCTATAACAGCGGACGAAGACAATCACCTTTGTGTCTTCGCCCGCTGTTTCTTTTGACATAGTTCTCTTTCCGCGGAGCTTCTCCCTTTTTTCTCCCTTTTTGCTGCCTTTTTCCTCCCTTTTAAAGGTAGAAACTTGATGGTATCTCAATTGGAGGGAGTCGGAAGGAAAGGG
>CACYQQ010000109.1 GCA_902776605.1 uncultured Bacteroidales bacterium
GCCGGCGACTGGTATGCCCGCTTCATGTACTATCAAGGCACCGGTGCCTACAACTGGCACACAAGTCATTTCGGCAACCCCAAAACCTTTGGTCTGAAAGACCTTTGTAACGACTGGAAAGCACAAAACTGGAATCCGACGGAGTTGGTCAACCTCTACAAGAGTGTGGGTGCCCGATACTTCATGGTGTTGGGCAACCATCACGACAACTTCGACCTCTGGAATTCCCCCTATCAGGAGTGGAACTCGGTGAACGTCGGACCCAAGAAAGACTTGGTGAAAGGCTGGAGCGACGCTTGTCGTGCCGCCGGTCTGCCCTTGGGCGTGTCAATTCATGCCTCGCATGCCTGGACCTGGTTGGAGCCATCGCAGGACTACGACGGCAACCTCACTAAGGTGGACGGCAAGGGTCAGTGGTGGGAAGGTCTTGACCCTCAGGAACTTTACGCCCAACGTCATGAGCATTCGTCGGGCTGGGAGAAACGGCGTACCATCCATAGTCAGTGGGATTGGGGCAACGGTGCCAACTTGCCATCGGCCGCGTACAAGAAGAAGTTCCTGAACCGCGTGTTGGAACTCATCAACGACTACAACCCCGACATGCTCTACTTTGACGACACCGCCATGCCTTTCTACGGTTGCGACGACCAGGTGGGCAAGGACATCCTGCAACACTATTACAACCACAGCGCCGCCTTGCACAATGGACAGCAGCAAGTGGTCGTCACTGGCAAACAGCTCACCGAAGAGCAGAAAGGCTACATGATGTGGGATGTGGAACGCGGTGTTCCGGACCGTCCGCAGTCCCTCTATTGGCAGACGTGTACCTGCATCGGCGACTGGCACTACAACCAGGATGTCTATAATCGCAACCGCTACAAGAGTGGCGCTACGGTTATCCGTATGCTCATCGACGTCGTATCGAAGAATGGCAACCTCCTATTGAACATCCCTATCAAGAGCGACGGCACCATCGACGACAAGGAACGTCAGGTGCTGGCCGACATCAAAGCATGGATGGACATCAACAGCGAAAGCATCTATGGCACAAGGCCTTGGAAGACTTTCGGCGAAGGACCATTGGCAGAGGCATCGAACCCCATGAATGCACAGGGTTTCAACGAGGGCCAGTCCTACTCGGCGCAGGATGTGCGTTATGTCGAAAAAAAGGGCATTGTCTATGCCACCATCATGGCATGGCCCGACTCCGGCAGCGTGACGTTCAAAGCCCTCTCTCTGTCCGACAAAAAAGCCAGCAAGGTGAAGCAAGTCTCCCTGCTGGGACATGGCAAGGTCCGCTTCTCGCAAGACGAAAACGGGTTGACCGTCGAAGTTCCCACCCAACATCCCAACGACATTGCACCTGTCTTCAAGGTCACGTTCAAGAAATAATGTTCCCCACGCCTGACACCCTCAGCAAAGGAAATCACCTCCCTCGGATTATCAGGATTGTTATGGAGCAAAAAAAGTCCCGCCAGCATAGTCTGGTGGGACTTTTTTCATCTTGTCCGAAGTTCATTTGGACACTGGACCCGCTTTCCTCACGAGGTAACTGAAGACGGCAATCATAATCAATTCGACAACCACGAGGCCCAGGACGATAGGCATTCCGATGACAGCGGCCTGTCCTCCTTCGCTGAACATATAGATGAGATAGGCGAAGAGCAGTTGGGCAAAGATGGCAGAGATGTGCATCAACGTATTGACCATATAGCACTGGCGCTCGGTCTGCAAAGTGAACGGCATGTTCATCTGCTTCGGGAAATAGGAGGTGATGTCGAGCACCAAGGTGGAAACCACGGCGGCGCCTGCCATGATCCAGAAGACCGACTTGTCGCTGTACCCGTTCGGGTTGCCATGCAGGTCGAAGTGCGTTGGAACGCGGTCGGGTGCATCCACCCACAACATATAGGTCATGACCACGATGCCCAACAAGATAGCAACATGCACCAGTTCGAACACGGTGCTTGTCATGGTACGCCTCAGACAGGTGGGCAGGTCGGGATTATTATTCGGCTTAAACAATTGCATGGGAAAGAATGATTTACGTATTATTGATTCAAGATAGAAAGAGTGCGACAGGAACGACATTACTCACCCTCCGTTGTCTCGGTTGAGTCGGATTTCGACTTGGGCGACCTCCGATTCTTGCGCAATGCCTCGTTGATGATCCATTGCAACTGGCCATTGGTCGATCGGAACTCGTCGGCCGCCCATTTCTCTACGGCTGCCATGGTCGCAGCATCCAGTCGTAGAATAAAACTTTTTGTTGCTTCTTTCTTAGCCATAAAGGGTTAGGTTATTTAATTGGCAAAGAGGCAAGGGGCAAACGTGCACCCCTCCCCTTTCTGCCTTTCCAGACAATTTACATGTTCAACGTGCCGGTGTTGACGACTGGAGTGGCCTCGGTATCGCCGCACAGGACAACCATCAGGTTGCTGACCATCGAAGCTTTCTTGTCGTCGTCCAACTCAACCACCTGGTCAGCCGACAGTTTGTCGAGCGCCATCTTGACCATGCTGACAGCTCCTTCCACAATCTTCTCGCGGGCAGCGATGATGGCATCGGCCTGCTGACGACGGAGCATCACGGCAGCAATCTCAGGAGCGTATGCCAGATAGTTGATGCGTGCCTCAACAATATCAATACCAGCCATATCGAGGCGTTCGTCGAGCTTGCTCTCCAACTCCTTGTTGATCTCGTCACTACCGTCGCGCAAGGTGAGTTCTCCCGCCGACTCATTGTTGTCGTAGGCATACTGACCTGCCACCTGACGGAGGGCAGCATCGCTCTGCACCTTGACGAAGTTCTCGAAAGCACGCATGATGCTGTTGACATCGGTGCCGATGGTGGCGCTGTTGTTAGCTCCTGCCATCGTCTGTGAGTCAATCTCGAACATCGCCTTGTATGTATCTTTAAGTTTCCAGACAAGCACCAAACCGATCATGACAGGATTACCCTGCTTGTCGTTCACCTTGATAGGTTCGGCATCCAAGTTACGTGCGCGCAGCGACAGTTTCTTGGTATTGACGAAGGGGTTGACCCAATAGAAACCATAGTTCTTGAAGGTACCAACGTACTTGCCGAAGAACATCATGACGCGTGCCTCATTAGGTTCCTGTTGGAAGAGACCCTTGAGCAAGAACAAAGTGATGGGGAAGATTACGACACAAGCAATGATGAGTGGAACGTTCACGCGATTCACGCCATAGATGAAACCCACGATGCAGGCAATCTCGGGAATCAATATCATCAATAGGCCCACGAAACCGTTCAAGACCAAACCATTGTACTTGCGCTCACTGCAAACCCTTGTCTCGTTGTTCAAATTCTTGTTTTCCATACTGAATTAGTTTTTGTTGTTAATATTTATGAAGTTTGTTATTTGTATCAGTAGCTTCAATCACGTTGAAATCATCTCGAGAAAATGATATCAATTTGATATCGCAAAGATATGCCTTTATTTTCATATTTGCAAGAGAAAGCCCAAAGATTTAAGGAATATTAACAATTCGATAAACTAAGGAAATGACTATTAGCCCAAGCAAAGCAATAGGAGATGACGAAAACGCAAGAATGCCCACCCAGGCACAGGCGGGCACAAAAAAAATAAGGCCGCAACCCATGAAAGAGTGCAGTCTTACCACATATATTCAATAGACTTGTGAGACAATAGAAAAAATATCGCAGGGCGATATTACTTTACAGCCAACTGGTTGTAACCGTACAGAACGGTGTTGAGACCAGTCTTATTGAACTCATTGTTCAACAGATAAAGATAAGCACGATACTGATCTTCATCTACGACTTCACGTACAGCGGCCAGGTTCTCAGCGAGAATGAGAGAAAGTTTTGCCTGACGTTCCTCAGCTGGGATAGTCTGGAGGCGAGCGATGTTGCGGGTCAACTGACCATTGGCCAAGCGGAGATCCTCAACCTGATCGACATCCAAGTGCATAGCCTTGTACATGTCGCGAAGGCGGATACGGAACTTATAGATCACGGAGTCAGCATTCACCTGAACATCCTCTACTACATAAGAGTTCTCAATACCTTTGATGCTGTCTGCACCATTTACGCCTTCGGCCTTTACATCTGCAATGGTCATTGCTACCAGTGCCATTGCCATTAACATAACCTTTTTCATAACGCAAATACCTTAATTCGATACCTTAATAAACTAAATAAACTTTAATCTTTATAACCTTAATAACTTTCCTGAACAACACTTTTCCAATCTAATACCTAAACTTATAATAAAATATACAATACACTTCAATAACGCAATGTCATCCGGAAGTCTGAACTGTTGTCCTTTGTTCCTTTTGACGATGCAAAGGTAGAGTGTTTTTTTGAATAGTGCAATAGTTTGCACGATTTTTTTGATAAAATAGGTCTCTTTCCGTATTGTTTTGCTAATTATGCTATGCAAAAAACATGTTTTATAACATATTTCCCCTCCCAAAAAGGCCAAAAACATGCTGAAGAACATAAAAAAAGGTGCGCCGCAGCACACCTTTCTTTTGTATATTACACTTTACAAATCAAGCCTATAGATAGCTCAATCGCTATTTTCAGTTTGCAAAACGGAAAAATATGAGGAATGAGTAGAGTGTAAAGAGAGTAATGTGTAATGAGTAAAGAGTAAAGTTGTTACCAACGAGCATAACAAACGTCCTTTTTACTACTCTTTTACTACTCTTTTACTACTTTTCTACTACCCTTCACTATTCCTCTCCCAGGAACATTGGATCCCAAGCAGGCAGCAGAATAGGCTTCTGCTGAAGCATGTCGAGATACTTCTGTTCGACATAACGCTTGTTGATGACCAAGCGGAACATATAGTTGTCGAACCATTCGTCGGTCATGATGAGGTGACCCTTGTAGCCGTTGCTTTCGCCCCAACTGTTCTCCACCATCCACTTACGCACCTTGAGAGCGTCGGTAGCGGTAGTATCAACATCGGCAGCCACCAGAGTCATGGCGTGGCTCGAACCCGAAGCATGGGTCAGCACGCGCTGACGCTTGTCCATGTTGAACGTAGTGCCCAACAAAGCGGCATAGTCGTAGTTGTTGAGGTCGAGGGTACCGTTCTTGCGGTTCAGGAACTTGGCCACGTCACAAGAGAAGTACATAGCCGTCGAGTCCTTGATCGAGGCAACGGCCATCGGCTTGATCTCGTCCACAGGCAGGTTCAGATAGACCCAATCGTGGCCGTCGTAGGTATGGCGGTCGAAGTCAATGCGATAGGTCTTGTAGTACTCACGCAGAGGGTCGTTCATCACCATGATGTTGCTCTCGTAGAGGTCCTCGTCCTGCCAGAACTCCTGATAGAAACTCTGAGGAGTATAGGTCTTGGTGTTCAACACCTTATCCTTGCTGTCGCGCAGGGTGTAACTGAACTCGGTAGGAGGTACGCCATAGGCGAGAGTCAGGATATGATAGATCTCGGCAAGCATCTCCACCTTACGGCGCTGGAGGTTCTCGGCCATCACCTTGTCACTCACTTTGGGCTTCGACTGACGACCCATGGTACGGAGTTCCAGACCCATCTCACGCAACTTCCACTTCAACAGCATGTCAATCTGACTGGTGTTGTTGCTCGAATAGGTCTCAGGCATCGCCTCCTTTGGGCAGACGCCATACTTCTGCACCAAGTCGGCCACACCACAGAAAGTGCCGCCGTCGCTCAGCGGGTTCTGGAAGAGCCAATCCACCATACGGTCGTCATCGGGCGACTTTCGGGTGTCGATGATGCCTTGCAGAAAGAGGTTCGACTTCTCCAACTGGTCGAAGAAGAAGAGATAGACCTGCGACAGCTCCAACTCCTTGATGTTAAAGCGGTTGATGGCCTTACTGCGGAGCACATTCATGCCCGTAAAGAGCCAGCAACGGCCCGAACTCAACTGATTGGTGATGCCCTTGTTGGGCACGCGATAGGTGAAATGGGTGTCGCCCAACTGGAGGGCGCTCACGTCCGAAGCCAACACCGAGATACTGGTGTAGGCCATGGCATTGCGGATAGCCTTGTCCGACTCCTTCGGTTTCTGCGCCTGCAACTTACTGAGCACTTCGGGCGTGATGGCGGTCTGTGCTACGGCGGTTGCCGACAAGAGGCTCAAGGCACTTATAAATAATGTACGCGCGAACATAAATTTACTTCTCCTCTTTCTTTTCTGGTTCAGGCTCCGAGAAGTCGTCGTTGCCGGTCTCAATCAGGATGTTGTACCACTGGATGAACTTCTTGATGTCGCAGGCACGCACACGGTCGGCATCGTACTCTGGCATCACCTGAGCAAACCATGCACGCTGCTCGTCGGCAGGAGCATTGAGAGCCACAGGAGCAACCTTACCACCGGTCAGAGCCTTGGCCTTGCCGAAGACGGTATTGAGAGCCACCTCGCCATCGACAGTGTACATGGCAATATCGGCCAACGAGAGCACCTTGTCACGCTGGAGGGCAGGAATGCGCTTCTTGTCTGCCAAATTCTCACAGATGAGCATATTCTTGCCACGACCGATCAGGCGAAAGAGGCCTGGCTTTCCTGAAATAGATAAAATCTTGTCAATCATAGGATTTATATATTTTAATTGGTTGATAAATGCTTGGTTTACTTCTAAAAACTCTGAGTACTCTGAGTACTCCGAGTATTCCGAGTTCTCCGATTATTACGATTATAACGACTATAACGATTATAACGACGGCTCCTTATTATTATAACGACAGCTCCTTATTCTTTCAGCAACTGCACGATGTGCTGCGCTGCCACCTGTGGCGCGTTCTTGTGTTCCAACTCCAGACGGGCACGCACCTCGGCATTGCCTTCCAACTGCAGGCGGCGCTTGCCGTTACGGTCGGTGAGCAGTTCCTCCATCTCGTGGCGCAAGGTCTTGGCCGACAGATAGGGGCCGAGCAACTCGCACACAAAGGCTTGACGCTCATTGATTTTGGCACCTCCGCCCAAGCCGTAGTAGATAAGGTTGGGCAACGTGACAAACGATATCTTGCGCAGCACCCAGTGCATGATGCTATAGACCAACATGCCGCCCTTGAAGTTGTAGCACACCACCTGCGGGCAGTCCAACAACGAGGCTTCCAACGCCGCCGTACCCGACGTGACGGCAGCCACCTGGGCATTACGCATCAAGGAGTGGGTCTTGCCGAAGACCACCTGAACGCTGTCGTGCCCCTTCCCCATCTGGTCCAACACCTCGGCATAGAACTCGGCGTCCAATCCCGGCGCACCGGCAATGACGCGGGGCATGTTCATGTCGCGTGTAGCGCCGAGCATAACGCGCAGGTTGTCACGCACTTCCGCCTTTCGGCTACCCGGCACGAGCAGGATATACTGCTGGTCACGAGGCACCTCCTGTTTGGGTTTGGCCAACAACGGGAGCACCTCCTCCATCGAGGGATTGCCCACATAATAGACCTTGTCGTAGCCCCTCTTCCTGTACCAATCCACCTCGAAGGGCAGGATGCTCAACACGGCATCCACATCCCGCCGGATGGCCTTCAGGCGATGTTCCTTCCACGCCCAGATCTTCGGCGAGATATAGTAGAAAATCTTCGTCTTGGGCAGATGCTGCCGCACCCATTTGGCAATGTTGAGGTTGAAGCCCGGGTAATCGACCAGGATGAGTGCATCGGGCTGATAATCAGCAATCTTCTTCTTGCACAACTTCATCCCCTGCAGGATGGTCGAGAGGTGCAACATCACTTGCACGAAACCCATGTAGGCCAACTCCCTGTAGTGCATCAACTGAAAAGGGCTGACCTCCCGCATGGCGTCACCCCCGATGAAACGGAAATCCGCCTCACCATCTTTCTCCTTAATCTGTAACATCAAGCGCGAGGCGTGGTAGTCGCCACTGGCCTCTCCCGCGATGACAAAGTACTTCATGTATTTTCCAAATATTTGAATGTAGGCAAATGCTTGTGGTGGGTATAATCCACTCCGACAGGCACCACCGCAACGTAGTCACGCTCCAACCAGTAGCGGTCGGTGTCGGTGTGATCGCCCTCGCGGCTCATGTATTCGCCTGTCACTTGGAAAGTGGCAACATCCTCATTCTCATCGCCTTCCACATAGTGGAACTCCTTGTGCCAATAGCCATCGGCTTGACGGCACACGCGGATGCCCTTCAGTTCGGGCGTGGCTGGGATGTTGATATTGAGGCCGACACCATAGGGCATCGGATGCTCCAGGAGTTGAGCCACCACCTGACGGGTGATGGGTTTGGCCGCCGTGAAGTCGGCGGTGTGACGGTGGTCGAGCAACGAGAAACCGACCGCCGGAATGCCAATGACGCAACCCTCCAGCACGGCACCCATCGTACCGCTGTACATGATACAGATGGAGTCGTTGCCACCGTGGTTGATGCCCGACACGATGAGGTCGGGTGCCTTTTCGGAGAAGAAGCGGTGCATCGCCAACTTCACGCAATCCACCGGCGTGCCGCTACAGGCATACAGCAGGACGTCGCCGTCGTCACTCAGGCGACGCAGGGTGACGGGTTGGGTGCAAGTGAAACTGGCCGAAAAACCCGAACGCGGTCCGTCGGGCGCACACACCACGATGCGACCCAGGCCTCGGAGCGACTCCACCAATGCCTGGATGCCTCCTGCCTGATATCCATCGTCGTTGGTGACCAAGATGGTACGACGTCCCTTCTCGTCGGCTGGGAGTTGCCCATACCCCGTTGGTTCGGGAAAATAGTCCATCGATCCATTGGCCTGCGACATGTTGGCGGCGGCTTGACAAGTAAAGTGCTCTGCGGGTTTATTCTGTGACATAATCTTTCTGGAAACTTCTACCAATTTTCTTTAAGGGGACTTCTAATAATTGTCATTCTGAACGAAGTGAAGAATCTCTATCCTCGTTTTGCGGATATCAGAGATGTTTCGGCTACGCTCAACATGACATTTTTAGAACATTTCTTTGAAGATAATCATTTTTCGCCGATTCTCCAAAGAAAAGGGGAGATTATTATAAAAATACACCTTATTTACCCCCATTCGGGGTGAAACACCTCCCGTCACTTTGCCAAACTCCATCCATCACTTGACCAGAATGAATCGTCCCAACAGAGAAAATTCTCTTGACCGGAGGAATCGTCCACAACGGGAAAACGAGGAGTTCCTCCCCCCCCCGTTGCCCAACCGCTGCCGTAACGGAGTTGCTACCTTTTTCCTCCCTTTTTCCTACCTTTTTGCTCCCTTTTTCGTTCTTTTTAAAGACGGCAAGGCTGTCGCAGGTCAAGAGTTGCAACACCCGAACAAACCCGGAAGTGCGGTACGGCAAGACAATGGGCAAAAAAGAAAGGTGACGGGGACCGATTGGAACAGAAAAATTGCGAAATGGACGTCGAAAGTTATCAACAAAAACGGCAGTTATCAACAATTTTTCTTAAATAAAATAAAAAGATTTGGTTACTTGCAAAATGAGGGCTATCTTTGCATCGTTGAACAATCTCTAATCAGTTTACGACTATGGGACTTGTAATTGCAATAGCTAACCAGAAAGGTGGCGTCGGCAAGACCACGACAGCCATCAATCTAAGTGCCTCGCTTGCCTCGTTGGGCAAGAAGGTATTGCTCATTGACGCCGACCCGCAGGCCAACTCCTCCAGCGGCTTGGGCATCGACCTGAAGAAAGTCGATACCACCATCTACGACTGCCTGATTGGCAAGGCCACGGCCAGCGAAGCCGTCATGCCTACCTGCGTCGAGAAACTGGACATCATCACCTCGCGCATCGACCTGGTGGGTGCCGAACTGGAACTCATGTCGTTGGAGAACCGCGAACAGATGCTCCGCAAGCAGATCAAGGCCATACGCGGATTGTACGACTACGTCCTGATCGACTGCTCTCCGTCGCTGGGTCTCATCACCCTGAACTGCCTCACGGCGGCCGACTCGGTCATCATTCCGGTTCAGGCCGAATATTTCGCCCTGGAGGGTATCTCGAAGTTGCTCAACACCATCAAGATCGTCAAGACCAAGATTAACCCGAAACTCCAGATTGAGGGCTTCCTCATCACGATGTACGATGCCCGTCTGCGCCTTGCCAACCAGATTTACGAGGAGGTGAAGCGCCACTTCCAGAAGTTGGTCTTCGACACGGTCATCCAACGCAATATCCGCCTCTCGGAGGCTCCGAGCTATGGCCTGCCCGCCATCCTCTACAGCCCCGACTCGAAAGGCAGTCAAAACTATGTTGTCCTGGCCCGCGAGCTGCTTGCCAAGCACCACGACTCGGATAACTGATTAAACCTGGAGGGAACTAGGTGCTCTAGATTTTCTAGAGTTTCTAGAGACCTGCTTAGACCCTCTTAAAAACCACCTACTTAATGGCAAAAAAAATAATGGGTTTAGGTCGTGGACTCGACGCCCTGATCTCAGCAGACGATACACTGACAAGCAACAATGCCCCCTCGTCCATCAACGAGGTGGACATCGACTTGATACATGCCAATCCCGGACAGCCCCGTAAGGACTTTGACCAACAGGCGCTGGAGGAGTTGGCAGAATCAATCCGTAACATCGGCATCATCCAACCTATCACCCTGCGTCAGGAGAGTGACGGCACCTACCTCATCGTAGCAGGTGAGCGCCGTTTCCGCGCCTCGCAACTGGCTGGTTTGGAGACCGTTCCGGCCTACATCCGTAAGGTGAGCGACGACGATGTGATGGAGATGGCGCTGATTGAGAACATCCAGCGCGAAGACCTGAATGCCATCGAAGTCGCCCTGGCCTACCAGCAGTTGCAAGCCAAGTCGAACCTCACGCAAGAGGCTTTGGCTCAACGTGTTGGAAAGAGCCGCGCCTCGGTTGCCAACTTCATGCGTCTGCTCAAGTTGCCGGCCGAGATTCAGTTGTCGCTCAAGGAGAAGAAACTCAGCATGGGCCACGCCCGTGCCATGTTACCTATCGAAGACCCCGAGCAGCAGGTCAAGTTGTTCCACCTCACCATCGAGCAAGACCTCTCGGTACGCCGTGTGGAGCAGTTGGTCCGCGACTTCACGGAGGGTCGTATTCTGGACTTTGCCGAACTGGACGGACAGCCCTCGCCCAAGCAGGACAAACCGGCGAACAGTGCCACCAACGAGTTCTGCGACTCGATGGCAAGTCACCTGGCCAACCTCTTCTCGACCAAGGTCAAGATGACGTGCAACGACAAGGGTCAAGGCAAGATCACCATTGCCTTCCGCAATGATCAGGAACTACAGAACATCGTAACTCTGCTGGATAAAGTTGAACGTTAAGATATTACTCATCACCCTCCTGTTAGGATGGTCATTCGGTGTGGGCGTGGCTCAGACCGATTCGACTATTATCATACGTTACGATGCCGAGCCCAGTGCCGACGACGGCAGGATCGAGCTGGAGCAGGACAAGATGGATGACTTCAAGGTGTCGCGTGCCGACTCGCTGCTCTGGGAGTTCGAGAAACAACGCCGTGCCGAAGAGGAGGCCAACTGGACGCCCGATTTGGACCCTTACTTCGCCAACTACGACCCCGTTCCTGCCAAGGCGGTGTGGTATGCCGCCCTCTTTCCGGGTGGCGGACAGATCTACAACCGCAAGTACTGGAAACTGCCCATCATCTATGGCGGCTACTTGGGTCTCATCTATGGCTACCGTTGGAACCAGAAATACTATCGCACCTACGCCAACGCCTACCGCGACTTGATGCTGGGCAGTCCGAATGCCAGTTATCGGGACTTCCTGCCCCCGAACTACGACGTCGAATCGCACCGTTCCTATCTGGAGAAGGCCTTCAAGCGCAAGCGAAACACCTATCGCAACTACCGTGACTACTGTCTGGTGGGCATGATAGGTGTCTATCTGGTTTCGATTGTCGATGCTTATGTGGATGCCTCTCTCTATCATTTTGATGTCTCCACGGACTTGGACGCCAACAACCGTCCGACACTGATGGTAGGCTATCGTCTTGATTTTTGATTATGAAACAGTTTACTATATTTGTCTCACTATTTATCGCGTGCGCCAGCGCATGGGCGCAAACTTCTCTCCCCGACACCAGCAATCCGGCCTATCAGGCCATGCTCAATGTCACCGACTCGGCTCTGGTCTTTCCCGAGAGCATGAGCGACTCTATCGACACACTGAACTTCTACAACTGGACGGAGCGTTTCTTTGTTCACTACGACTCGACCTGTGTATCGGATGCCGACGTTCCCCCGGTTCCGGATTCGGTCTATATCCTGCGCCTGCGTGCCCTGCCAACGAAGATCGACATGCCTTTCAACCAGCCTGTGCGTCAATGCCTTGACCTCTTTGTGCACAAACGTCGTGAACTGGTGGAGCGCATGGCGGGTGTTGGCTACAACCACTATTTCCCCATCTTCGAGGATGCCCTGCAACGCTACGGAATGCCGTCGGAACTCAAGTATCTGGCCTGCATCGAAAGCAGCCTCCGCATCAACGCCTACAGTCGTGCCCGTGCTGCCGGTCTCTGGCAGTTCATCCCGTCGAGCGCCATGCTCCAGGGCTTGGAAATCAACTCGTTCATCGACGAACGATACGATGTCTATAAGAGCACCGATGCCGCCTGCCGCTTCCTGCTGCAACTCTATAACATCTTCGGTGACTGGAACTTAGCCATTGCCGCCTACAACTGTGGTCCGGGCAACATCCGCAAGGCCATGATCCGTTCGGGTGGCAAGCGTACGTTCTGGGAGATATACAACTTCCTGCCTCGCGAAACGAGAAGTTATGTACCTCTCTTCATCGCCGCCACCTACATCATGAACTACCACTGCGAGCACAACATGTGCACGCGGCTGAGTGAGATTCCACCGCTGTGCGACACGTTGATGCTCAACACGATGGTGAACTTCGAGCAGATCAGTCAGGTGCTCAACATGCCCAAGAACCAGATTGAGAGTCTCAATCCGCAATATGTCTATGACATCGTGCCGGGCAGTCCGGAAAAGGCCTACGCGCTGACCCTGCCACAAGACATGGCGCTCAGTTTCATCGAGTTGCAGGACTCCATCTTTGCCTACAAGGCGGACTCACTCCTGCCCCATAACGGTGACCTGAAGGAGATTCCAACGCGCGGAAAACGAAACAGTTACATCAAGAGCGGAAGCTATGGTCGCGGCGTGGCCGACTCGAACGGCATCTACCGTGTCCGCAAAGGCGACACCCTGGGTGGCATTGCTTATCGCAACCACACCACGGTGGCTAAACTCAAGAAACTCAACGGTCTGAAGAGTGACCGTCTCAGCATCGGCCAACGTCTCAGGGTTCGCTAATCCCTGAGACCGTCGGCCGGAGCGTACACTCCGAAAGACTTGCTAACATACGGATATAGGATTGTTTACGTCACGGGACGAGCCCAAAGTCCCTTTCTAATTATTTGACCCATGAAAACTACAAAAGTCAATCTGCCTGTCGAAAGTCCTATCACCCCGGAAGAGGAGGCTTTCATCGAAGAACAGTTCCAAGGACTGTTGAACGACTATGCGCATACGCGCAAAGGCGACAAGGCGGACCTAATCAAACGTGTTTTTGAATTTGCCAAGAAGGCCAATGGCAACCTACGTCGTCTGTCGGGCGAACCGCAGATTTGCCACGAACTGGCGGTGGCCCGTATCGTATCGCACGACATCGGTATGGGTTCCACCTCTATCTGTGCTGCCCTGATGCACGACATCGTCGCCAATACGGACACGACGTTCGAAGAGATAGATGACACTTTCGGCGAACGCATCGGCAACCTCATCCGAGGTCTGAACCGCATATCGGGCAACAACTTCCGATTTGTGACCGAGGAGACCTCCGACGCTTCACATCGAGGCATCAAGAACCCCGAGGAACAGGCCGAGAATTTCCGTAACCTGCTGCTCACCATGTGTGAGGACATCCGCGTCATCCTGGTGAAGATTGCCGACCGCCTGCACAACATGCGAACGTTGTCGGCGCTCTCGCCCTTCAAGCAAAAACGTATTGCCAACGAGACGCTATATCTCTATGCGCCACTGGCTTACCGCTTGGGATTGTTCAGCATCAAGAGCGAACTGGAGGACCTCAGTCTCAAGTACGAGCACCCGGAGGAGTACGAGGAGTTGAAGCAGAAACTGAAAGACAGCGAGGAGAGTCGCGACCGACTGTTTGCCACGTTCTCGGCACCTATCATCGGTCTGTTGGATGGATTGGGACTGAAATACACTTTCAAGGAGCGCATGAAGAGTCTCTACTCCATCTGGAACAAGATGCACACCAAGCATGTGCCTTTTGAACAGGTGTACGACCTTTTTGCCGCCCGCATCGTCTTTACGCCTCAGAGCGAGGAGAGCGAGAAAACGGACTGTTGGCGTATCTACACCGCCATCACGTCGGTCTATAAATTGCACCCCGACCGCATCCGCGACTGGATCAGCCACCCAAAGTCGAACGGCTACGAGGCTCTGCACGTCACGGTCATGGGTCCTGACGGCAACTGGATCGAGATTCAGATTCGTTCGGAACGTATGGACGAGATTGCTGAACATGGTCTCGCCGTCCATTGGAAATACAAGCGCGGCAAACAGGTGAACGAGGCAGACAACGACCTCGACAAGTGGGTGAAGAGCATCAAGAACATCCTGGATGACCCGAACCCGAATGCATTGGACTTCCTCGACACCATCAAGCTTAATGTGCTCAGCACGGAAATTTATGTCTTCACGCCGGCGGGTGACCTCAAGGAGTTGCCGAAAGGGGCTACGGCATTGGACTTTGCCTTCGACCTGCACACCCACATCGGCCTTTGCGCTGAGGCGGCACGCATCAACCATGAGTTGGTCCCTCTGAGCACGGAACTGGAGTCGGGCCAACAGGTGGAGATCATCACCTCGCCCAAGGAGACGTGCCAACTGGGTTGGGCGGCATTCGTTACCACTTCGAAAGCGCGTAGTGCCGTCCGAAGCTACCTCAACAAGCACTTCCCGGAGGCTATCGCCGCTATGAGTGCGGCGGTCATCAAAATCCGCAGTATTGGCATAACATTCATTAAAGGTATTACGTAAAAAAGCATCTTTTATTGTAATAAATCGCAAATCATTTTTTCAACAATTGTCAATTTCTCCTCGCGTAGCACTGCACGGGCTTGCATCTCACTGATGGGTAGCGACTTCCAAAAGAGACACCAATACTCTTTCATCTTGTGGATGCGTGTCTCTTCGTTGGGTACACGGGCGTTGATCTCCTCCATCATGCGGCGGATGAAATGTGACACGAGTGAAGACCGTTGGTCAGTGAGGGAAGCGCCAGCGATTTCCATTGGCAGGGTAGGGTTGTAGAGTACGCCGCGGCCAATCATGAGGTCGACCACTTGTGGGAATCGTTCGTGGATATGGCGGGCGTCGGCGGCGGTGACGATGTCGCCGTTGTAGATGACGGGGGCTTTCAGTAGTGGCAGTACCTGTCCGAAGGTGTCGAGGTCGGGATGGCCGCCATACTGCTGGCGTCCCAGCCGTGGGTGCACGGTGACGGAGGTAAGGGGGTAGTCGTTCAGCACGGGGATGAGCCGGAAGATCTCGTCTTTC
>CACYQQ010000110.1 GCA_902776605.1 uncultured Bacteroidales bacterium
AAGAAGGGTCGCGAAGCAACTCCTTGGTATTGAAGAGCAAATCCAATTCGCTTTTTGCACTGTTCAGACCCTTGGCATTGGCGGCATTCCAGATAGCATCCTGAACCATCGAGACATACTGCTTGGCATTCAAGAGCGGAATAGGGTCCGGCTCCTGCTTGTAGGAATACTTGGACTGGAAATTGAAACGGGTCTTACCCGTCTTACCCTGCTTGGTATTGATGAGCAAGACACCATTAGCGCCTGCCGTACCATAGATAGAGGTGGCAGAGGCATCCTTCAGTACCTCGATGGACTCTATGTCGGCTGGTGAGATATTCAAAAGGGCACCGAAGTCATCCTCGTTGGCATCGGAGAAGGAGAAATCGTCGCCAAAAGTAACTGCGGTCTGGATGCCATCGACAACCACCAAAGGTTCGGCACTGGCCGACAGAGTACTGATACCACGGATGCGGATGCTCGACTTGGCACCTGGATCTCCACCCAGGACGATATCGACACCTGCCATCTGACCCTGCAACGCCTCTTCGATAGAAGCAACAGGAGCCACCTCGGTCAATTCATCCATCATCACCTTCTGTGTAGAGGTGGTCTGCTGCAACTCGGTGATACCCAACTCCGAACGGGTAATGGCTTTCTGCACCACCTCGACGTCCGAGAGCATCTTGGAGTCGTCCACCAGGGTGACATCCAACTTGGTCTGACCCGTATAGTCAAACACCTGTGACTTCAAACCGATGAAAGAGACCTGAATACGAAGTCCCTTGCCATCAGGTACCGTCAATACATAGTTACCGTCCATGTCGGTGGTCGTACCTGTCAATGTACGGTTTTGCTGATTGATAACCACGACGTTGGCTCCGAAGACGGGCTCATTGATGCCATCCTCCATGACGACACCGATAAGGGTCTTGTTCTGCGCCAATGCTATCGTAGATGCAAAACTTATCAGCAGGAAAAGTATGAATCTATTTATTTTCATCGTTAACTTGTTTGTTTAATTTGTCCGTTGTGCAGTTCATAAGACCTTAAAACCTTAAAACCTCACAACCTTACTTCAAGACGGTATCGATCAACTGGAAGGCACCATCACCAAAGGCAAATGGCAGATAATAATAGGTTCCTACCACATCGACCACATTGCCAGAAGCTGACTCGCCAATCCACTTCACACTGAGTTTGTCTCCGCTGTCGGCAATGTTGAGTTTGTACTCGCCAGCCGTAACGAACTCACCCTTACAGGTGGAACCCAAATAAGGATAAGAGGCAAAGGAGGCACGGTCGGCTGTCACGAAGTAGTTCAAAAGATACTTCGCCAACGCCGTCTTGTTGTCGCCCGAAAGGGTACCGCCAATGGCATAAGTGCTCTCGTTGATAGTGAGGCCCGAACAACCTGGCAAATCCTTGAGGGCCTGCTTGATAGCCTCATTGCTTGGCACGAACGCAAAGAAGCGGCATGCCTCTGCAAAATAGCGGATGGTGTTGCTGCCCTCAATAACGAAACTGCCGTTATTGGCCAGACCTGCCTTTCTCAACAACTGGGCAAAACAGTAGTAAGGATAGTCGCGGTCATTGCTCTGCGAGAGTTCTGTCTCCAAGCTTGAAGCCGAAGCAGGGAAATAGATTCCTGAATAGTCATAGGCATAGGCCTTACCGTTGGACCACTTGCCTCCCTCGGAATTCCGAGGAATCTCGTGGAACGATGCCCAAATCTGTCCATTGAACGTTGGATTCAACTGCTCGTTGAACACTGCATTGGTCGTAATCTGACCATCACGGACAAACCAATAGTTGAAGGCGGCATTGGTCTCAATAACCTGAGTACCAGTCGTCTTGAGTTCTGTGGCTTGAGTTGTAGTGTTCATATTCGCCATATTCTTCAAAACTTCGGAACTGATAGAGACAAAGTCTGCAGCCTCATCACTCCATTGTTCCAATGTGTTGGTAACTGGCACATCGTTCTCGTTTTTGAACAAACGGATAGCTGGTTCGTGGTGTGTAAACTGAGCCGTATCTGGAATCAATGCCACAAAATTAACATCCTGAGAGGATAGGCTGAGTAACTGCTCTGCTCCACTTAAAGCATAGAGATAATATAGATATTTCTTGTCCTTGAAAGCAGGACCTACCACGCTGGAGAATACTCCTGGCACATCCACCTGGTTGGAACCATAGAGAATACCGTTGTTGCAGAAGAGGACACGATCGTACTCCGATGGAGATGTCGTAATCGTCGAACCGAAAGAAGATACGGCTTTACCAGAGGTAATGAACTCTGGGAAACACATATAAGAAAAAGATGACGAACTAACTTCTGACAACTGGACATAACCCAAGCTCTCCCACAACAGGATACGCTGAATCAATTCATCCAATTCCATTACGTCCTTATATCCACTATCAGCATCCCAAAAACTCTGAAACATTCGGTTTAGAGCCTCGTCTGTTGGCAAGAAGAGGTTATAGGAAAAGAAAGCATTAGAAGAGAATTTCTTATAATCATTAATATACCATTCATTTGCTATATTAGTACTATCAGGCAAACCTTTAAACAATCGGTCATAGTATTCAACACCTTCCCCAAACTTTTCAGATTCATCCGAGAGTTTAGGATACTCATACTTTTCGAATATTTCCTTTATCAAAGTATAGTCTTTATTATTCGCAATCTCCTCATATAACGTTCTTGCTGGCTCGATAACGTGATCAATATGATAGAGATAACCATTGTCGGTCACAACAGCCTCGGTATCCAGCACTGCGGCATTCATCACATTGAATCCATTGGCCAAGTGCTTGGGATTCCACTCCGTATTGGGGAAGAAATAGTTGTAATTCTTCTGTGCATCAATACCTAACGTGGCAAAGAGCTTCTCGGAGAAGACTGTGAGATAACGGTCATAATGAAGAACGTCCAAAGAATCCTTTACTTCATTCGTTTTTTTATCAACAATCCTCTTGTCCTTATTCTCGATGCGCTCCACGCCTTCCACACAACGGGTACGGAAACGGTTGAACATTCCCGCCCTCGCTTGTTTCTCCAATTCGGTTGCTCCGTCGCCTTCGTTGGGACGGAAGTTAGTCATCTTGTCCCAATCCATAGCATAGTAGAGCATGTGATAGGTGATGACCTGTTTGGTGTAAACTGGATCTGCTTGATACATCTCCTCGATGCTGGCATATCCTTTCTCCTTCAAGAACTGGGCAAAAGCCTCATCGGTTGGGGCCAGCAACGTCAATATCTGGCTGTCGGCCACATCATTGCAGCCCACCAACTCAATACCATGCAGAAACGTCTTGAAGGTGTGTCCCTCAAACGGTTTCTGCAACACTTCCAACGCATTGCCGACCAGGAAGTCCGGTGCCTTGTAGTGCTCGTCCTCACGAATGTCATCCTGACAGGACGACAACATGAACGACAATGCCACCGACAGTGACAACCCTGCTCCAACGGAGTGCAGTAGTGTTTGTTTTGTCATAAATATAATCTTTAATGTTAAATACTTAAGGATGTTATACCCACGAAGACGTTTTTATAACCACAAAGTTGTTTTAATAACCACGAAGTTGTTTTAATAACCACGAAATACACGAAAGAACACGAAAACCGGGATAACACTAACTCTCTCTATTTCGTGAAATTTAGTGACTTTCGTTTTTATAACCACGAAATACACGAAAGAACACGAAAACCGGGGTAACACTAACTCTCTCTTTTTCGTGAAATTCAGTGACTTTCGTTTTTATAACCACGAAATACACGAAAGAACACGGAAACTTGGTTATCACCAACACACTCTTTTTCGTGAAATCCAGTGACTTTTGTGGTTATAACCACGAAATACACGAAAGAACACGAAAACCGGGGTAACACTAACTCTCTCTATTTCGTGAAATTTAGTGACTTTCGTTTTTATAACCACGAAATACACGAAAGAACACGGAAATCTGGTTATCACCAACTCGCTCTATTTCGCATTTAGTGAGTTACTTTTTCTTCCGCTCACTTTCCGATCAGCGAGTTGTATCGAATTCTCTAATTCTCATTCTTTCAAGTCTTCGAACCGGAGAAATTCTCTAATTCTCTAATTCTTGAGTTATTTTTTGAGGACGACGACCGCGCCATTCTTGATATACAAGCCCTTTTCATTCGAAGCAGGACGTCCCTGCAGGTCGTAAATCTGAGCGGAGGCATGCTCGTTCTTGAGTTGCTCGATGCCCGTCACCATCTTCTCGAAAGTGATGGCTGCACCCTGAACGTACATCACTGCCGTCGTGGCATTGGTAATCTTGATATAGGTGTAGTCCTTGCCCTTGAAGGCATCGCTGCAATCGACATAGATCTCGGTCTTGGGGTCACCCGCCACGGAGGTGAGTTTGGTCCAAGTCTCGCCATCGGTCGAAGCAAAGACGTTACCTGCCAAGGCTGACGAACCGGCGCGGAAGAAGTCGAACTTAGCACTCATGAACTTGCTGTCGCAGTGGAAGATAACCTCTGCCAGATTGCCGTTCAACTTCAGACCACCTACATGCTGCGAAGCGGTGTTGCTGTAGGTTGGAGCCGATGTGGCCTTGCCGCCAGCGTCGAAGGCAATCGCGCCCGACTCAATCAGGGCATTGGTCGTCTCCTCGTTCTCCTCGTTAAACCAGTAGTAACCAGCAGCATCGATGGCCGACTCGTCAAACCAACTTGCCTCCTTGTACGTGACGTTGTCGGAGTCGAAACTCTCGTCGCGCACATAGACCTTGCCATCTACATAGAGACGACTCAGATCCCACTTCAAGCCCTCGCCTGGAGTGGCTGGCTCGACACTCGAGAAAGTACCACTTATCGAGACATTGCCATCGATGACAGGCAGGGCGGTGTTGACGTTCAACGGACTCTCCACCTCGGTCAAGTCGAACTTCAGGACGGCACCATCAGCGATTTTGAGAGTACCGATAGCGAAGCGGTTGTTCTTCACCACACCATCGTGATAGCTCACGGGCACCTCCAGAGTGGCACCCGACTGCAAGTCGACAGTGCCAGCCAATGTAAAGGTCTTGCCTGCCACCAAGGTGTCGCCCGAAACCAAGGCAGCATCCTTCATCACCGTGACGGTTCCAGAGGAAATCTTACCCATTCCCTTCAAAGCGGCATCGGCCGAGATGACATAGGTACCTCCCGTATGTGAACCATTGACGATGAGTGCACCGCCCTGAACGTGTGTGGCTCCCGAATAAGTGTTGGCACCCGTGAGTCGCCATAGGCCAGTACCTGTCTTGTTGATGTTCACGGTACCGTTGTAGGCCTTGTTCAGACCAGCAGGCAGGTCGCAGATAACGCCCGCGAACTCCTCATCGGAGTTGGCGCCACCGATGTTCCACGTCGTATTGGAGCCCTTGGTGTTCTTGCTCGAACCACACAGTTTCGTTGTGGCAGCACCCGACAAGCCACCAATATAGCCTGTACCGTTGGTGCCCCAGATGGCCATGTTGGCAGTACCCTTCAACTCAACTTGCGTGTTGGGCATATTGAAGGTCGAACCGTTGGGCATGAACATCGAACCGCCATCGCTGGCTACCGTGTTGACGCCATTGGCCACAATCTTGCCGGTAAATTCAGTCACGTTAGCATCGAAATACTCGCGCAGATAAGGAATGACGAACTCTAAAGTACCAGCTCCCAGCAACTTACACTTGATATAGCAATTGCGGTTAGGTGCAAAGTAACTATAAGTTCCCTCTTGCATCTCGATAGGGAATGTGTAGGTCTCGTAATTGCTTGTCTCACCCTTGGTGGCCAACTTACCACCTGCCAAGATGAGTTTGGACGACTTGCCGATACCTGCTTTCGAGATCTCGGTCGATGAGAGATAGAGGGTGCCGCCCTTGATGGTGGTGGTACCTGTATAACCGAAGAAGTTGGTCGAACCGACCGTGATCTGGCCGTTGCCGGCAAAGGTCATGTTCTGATTCTCTCCCTCGCCCTCGATGGTGCCCGTCATGGTCAATGTCTTGCCGCTGGTTATCTCCAACGTCGTCGGATTCATCAGTCGGGCATTGCGGTTGGTGGTGGCATTGGTCGAACCTATATAACGATAGGTACCGCCATCCATCACCCAGTTCTGAGCATACTCCTGCGAGGCTCCGATGGCCGATGGTTGTCCGCCATTGGCTATCGTGTTGAAGGCCAAGACGCCTTCGTGCAGAACGGTGGCGCAGAGGTACTGGTTCTCATTATTTAATATAAGGGTACCCTGACCGCCCTTGTTGACCGAGGCAGAGTCACAGATGGCGTCGCCACTGACGGTGATGACACCTGTGCCGGTAGCCACTACAGCGGCTGGCGAAATAGGTGCGGTGAGTACATAGTCCAGCACGTCGTCGGTATGGAGCAACAATTTCTGTCCCTTCTGGACCTCAACGCTGTTGGTCACATCGGCCTGGTAACTGTCAATATCGACCATACCTACCTCCAACGGACGGGTCTTGTAAGTGCCTGTGGTATAGGCCGAGAACTGCTCCTCGCCTTGGTTGTGACCGAAGGCGCAGACGCGGACGTTGTAAGCCGTGCCGGCGGTGAGGCCTGTGAGGGTAAAGGTCGTCGCATTGGCAGCGGTGCGACCCACCTCCTGCCAGTTCTCTCCATCCAGTTGCACCTCGATGGCAAAACCCTCCTCAGCGTAGGTGTAGTCACGCCAAGCCAGTGTCAAGGTTGACGTCGTACTGGCCGATGCGCTCAACGTGATAGGTTGGCGCAGGAAGTACTGACGGTCTTCGACGGTGATGGAGTTGATATAGTTCTCGATGTTGAGGTAGCCGTTGGCAGCCTTGACAGTGGCATCGGCCTGATTCTTGTTGGTACCGTTGGCCTCCTCCCAAGCATCGGGCATACCGTCACCATCGGTATCGGCGGGTTTGCTGCCTGCCCACCAGGTCCAAGTGGCAGGACTGCCGATGGGGAGACTCTCTTCGTTCGAAATCAAGGCACCCTGTGTACCCATCGACATCAACTCGTCGATCATGTAACAGTCACTTTGGTCGCGATAGGGCAACGAAGCACCTACCGTCGGGATATTGAGTTCGATGAGCCGATTACCTGGGTACAACTCCAAGGCTGGATAGTCGTAGGGGTCGGTAGTACGATGGTCGGAGGCCGAATAGTTGGTCATCTCGTAAGGGTCGTACTTGCCGTCCTTATTGTTGTCTTGCCAGTTATCGACGCCATAGCAATGGAACTTCTCGTTGGCGCCCGTGAAACCGTTGGCCGAGGCACCTGTAGAGGGTCCGTTGATGAAGAGGTTGCTCTCGATGTTGACGTACGACGAACCCTCCGAGTCGCCACCCATGATGTAGGCACCGTTGGACCAGTTATAGACCACGTTGTTGGCATACTGGTTGATGCCCTTCACCTTGTTGTTGCGGGTAGAGTTGTCGATATAAAGATTGCGGTAGAGGGTGATATAGTCGGCCTGCATCAGTCCGCCGGCAGAGTGGGTCATCAGGCCCTGGCCAAAGATACAGTTCATCAAGGTGATGTCATGCAGTTCGCCCTTGCCGTCGGGGTTGATGGAGAAGGTCTCGTCCAAGCCCCACGAGAAGGAGCAATGGTCGAAGATCATGTTCGTGCCGTTGGAAATGCCGGCACAGTCCTTGCCTGAATCTCCGCCATGACCCATGCGCACACGCAGATAACGGCAGATGATGTTGCTGGCGCCCGAGAACGATACGCCGTTGCCGTACAGGGTGATACCCTCGCCCGGTGCGGTCTGTCCAGCCACATAGAGGTTGCTGGCAAACGTCATTCGGCTACTCAGACGAATAACTCCACTAACATCAAAAACAATGATTCGGTTGCTCTGTGAGACGGCATCGCGCAACGAGCCGCTACCCGAGTCGTTCAGGTTGGTGACGTGATAGACCATCGGAGCCGACGAAGCGCGTGCTCCCAATGCCCATCGACCCCATCCCCTTGCCCCAGGGAAGGCCTCAATATCGGCACCAAACATAGGTAATGCAGTTGCTATCGACAGCAACGACACAAGCGTTTTCTTTACAATCATGATATAATTCGGTTATATTTTGCAGAATGATGATTAAACGATCCCAACTAACACACAATAACTTAATGGCTCGCCTCCAGTCTATTCGGAAATAAAACTGCTGCGCCTCACGGCAAAATGGTAATCTGACAACTGCATACAGTGAGAGACACTTGGACAAAGCGCTACAGCTCTGTTTCTAAAAACACCTTATTGTTTGGAGGCCATTCTTTAGAGCGCACAAAGATAATGAGTTTTATGGATATATCCAAAACTATTGTCACGAACTCCCATTTTTCTCCTCATTATTTTGCTTATTGTGCAAAATTTGTAGGTTTTTATCCAAAAAACACAACCGTTTTACTCATTTTTATCTAAAAAGCACCATAAATTTACTCATTTTTCTACCTCAAACCTGCAAGTTCGCTCCGACCTGTTGCCTCGCGAACAACTTATCCTTTCTCCCATCTCCGCCGTCCGGATGCCCCTCGCCCATCCCCTCGCCGCTTTTCGGGAAGATTTTCCACCCCCCCCCCATAATGGTAAAGAGCGAGGCCATCTCGCCGCTAAAAAACGCACCGCTCTTTCACGAATCAATAAAAGAATCACCGAATGAACCGAATTAAGACCAATCCTTGCACGCACCCGACTGCCTGAAAGAAAATTAAACGAATTACAGAACGAATGGGGGCTAACAAACACACCCAAAACCAACTCCTATACACTCACTTACGCCAGAGATTAGAACCACGAAAAGCACAGAAGACACGGAAGAATTTCATACGATAACGAAAACCAAAACGAAAAAACTCCTTTACACTCACTTACGCGAGAGATTAGAACCACGGAAAACACGGAAGACACGGAAGAATTTCATAAGAAA
>CACYQQ010000111.1 GCA_902776605.1 uncultured Bacteroidales bacterium
TGGTCGAGTTGCCAAACGGCCGCATGAAGAGCCGCGAGGGTACCGTCGTGGATGCCGACGACCTGATGGCTTCGATGATAAACGATGCCAAGGAGGTCAGTTCAGAGCGCCTCGCCGACATGTCGGAGGAGGAGAAGCAGAACGTCTATCGCATCATCGGACTTGGTGCCTTGAAGTACTTCCTGCTCAAGGTGAACCCTATCAACAACATGGTGTTCAACCCAGCCGAGAGTATCGACTTCAACGGCAATACTGGTCCATTCATCCAATATACCCACGCCCGCATCAAGTCCGTGCTCCGCAAGGCACAGGATACCATCGGTGACAAGTGGGACATTGACAAAGAGGTGGAAATCAGCGAGAAGGAGCAGATCCTGATACAGAAGTTGGTGGACTTCGAAAGCGTTGTTCTCCGTGCCGGCAAGGAGTATTCGCCAGCACTGATTGCCAACTACGCCTACGACTTGGCCAAGGAGTACAACCAGTTCTATCACGACACTCCGATTCTGAAAGAAACGAATACAGCCAAGTTACATCTCCGTCTGGTTCTCTCGGCCTGCGTAGCTCGCGTCATCAAGACTGCCATGAGCCTGTTGGGCATCGAAGTACCCGAAAGAATGTAATCCCCTAAACGAAATCAAAATGCCGAAAGAAGAACAGACTCTTGAAGAAAAGATAATTCAAGCGGACGCCATTGCCGACTATGGCAAGGACAAGATTAAACACCTCGAATGGACGGAGCACATCAGACGCCGTCCCGGTATGTACATCGGCAAACAAGGAGACGGTAGCCATGCCGACGATGGTATTTACATCTTGCTCAAAGAGGTCATAGACAACTCCATCGACGAATATGCCATGGGGTTCGGCAAGCGCATAGACGTCACCATAAACGAGGAAGGAAGAGTTTCCGTACGCGATTATGGCCGTGGCATTCCGTTGGAGGCATTGGATGCCTGTGTATCGCAAATCAACACAGGCGGCAAGTACGACACCTCGGTGTTCAAGAAGAGCGTCGGACTGAACGGTGTCGGCTTGAAAGCCGTCAATGCACTCTCCTCTTATTTCTTTGTCAGAGCCTGTCGTTTAGGTTCCAAGAAGGAGATTATCTACCAAGCCGCCAAGAAAGTGGAGGAACGGGACATCGAACCCACCGACGAGCAGAATGGCACCTACGTGGAGTTCATCCCCGACAACAAGATCTTCGAGAACTACAAGTATCGCATGGAGTTTGTCGAAACGTTGTTGAGCAACTACAGTTACCTGAATACTGGATTGCTCCTCACGTTGAACGGCAAGCGCTTCATCAGCAAGAATGGTTTGGCCGACCTGTTGAATGCCCGCATGGATTCCAATCCACTCTACACGCCGATTCACCTATTGGGCGAAGACATCGAAGTGGTGTTGACCCACGGCAATTCGTATGGCGAAGAGTATTACAGTTTTGTCAACGGACAGTACACCTCGCTGGGCGGCACCCATCTGGCAGCCTTCAAGGAGAGTGCTGCACGCGTCATCAAGGAGTTCTTCATAGCCAAGAACTTTGAATACAGCGACATCCGCAACGGTATGGTTGCCGCCATCTCCATCAAGGTGCAGGAACCAGTCTTCGAAGCACAAACCAAGACGAAGTTAGGTTCGACACGCATCACGCCCGATTCCGATTCCATCACGATACAGAAGTTCGTGGGCGATTTCTTGAAACGCGAATTGGACAACTACCTGCATCGCGACACCGAGACGGCCGAAATCATGTTGAGCAAGATACAGTCGTCCGAACGCGAGCGCAAGGAGTTGGCTGGATTGTCGAAAGTTGCCAAGGAACGCGCCAAGAAGGTGAACATGCACAACCGCAAGTTGCGCGATTGCCATGTACATTATAATGACGTGAAGGGCGACAAGAAAGACGATTCGTGCATCTTCATCACCGAGGGTGACTCGGCTTCAGGTTCTATCACCAAGAGCCGCGACGTAGAAACACAAGCCGTTTTCTCCCTGCGAGGGAAACCCCTCAACTGCTTCGGCATGACCAAGAAAGTGTGCTACGAAAACGAGGAGTTCAACCTCCTGCAAGCAGCACTCAACATCGAAGATGGCTTGGACGGGCTTCGTTACAACAAAGTCATCATCGCCACCGATGCCGATGTGGATGGCATGCACATACGCCTGTTGATGATGACCTACTTCCTGCAATTCTTCCCAGAGTTGGTCAGAACAGGACATGTCTTCATCCTACAAACGCCACTCTTCCGCGTACGCAACAAGAAAATCACTCGTTACTGTTATACCGAAGAGGAGCGGCTGGCAGCTATCGAGGAGTGTGGCAGCACGGCTGAGATTACCCGATTCAAAGGTCTCGGTGAGATATCGCCCGAAGAGTTCAAGCACTTCATTGGTGCCGATATGCGGTTGGATACCGTGATGCTCCGCAAGGAGGATGCCGTGCACGAGATGCTTGAATACTATATGGGTAAAAACACCATGGAGCGTCAGGAGTTCATCATCAACAATCTGGTGATTGAAGAAGATGCCGTTTCCTAAAGAATCCTCGGACTTCGGTTGCCCCTTACCTATGAGAATAAGGAGCACAACAAAGTACAAGATAAAATGACTCAAGTTTCGCAAGTGTTGCAACTTGCTCACTTGATGGAAGTAAAAGAAGATAAAGTCCTCGCAGCGAATAGGACGATTGATAATCGTTCAGCGAGAAGAAAAAGAAGTTAAAGACAATACTAATTTTAGGGACGAAAAGAGCTTTCAATACAAGAATATCAAATGTCTTTATCTACTTTATCTCCCTTAACTTCTTTATCTCCAAATAAATGATCTTGAGTATATTAACATATTCGTTGTTCTTGACGAAATATCCCAAAGAATGAAATTGATATTTCCAGGATCGTTTGACCCGTTCACTAAAGGTCACGAAAGCGTGGTAAGACGTGCTTTAGAGTTCGCCGACGAAATTGTTATTGCCGTAGGACATAATGGATTGAAACGCAGCGGAATGTTCCCCGTCACCGAGCGCGTTCAGATGATATCTGAATTCTATCGCAGCGAACCCCGTATCAGCGTTTTGTCCTATACGAACCTTACCACCGACATTGCACACGAACTGCATTGTACACACATCCTGCGAGGTGTGCGTACGGTGATTGACTTCGAGTATGAACGTGCCCTGGCGGACGTGAACCGACACTTGACAGGCATTGAGACCATCTTGCTCTTCAATGAACCTGCCATGGCGCACATCACCTCGTCAACGGTACGAGAGTTGCTGAGTTTCGGCAAAGATGTCAGCGACTTCATACCCGATGGTTTTCCTCCTTTGAAACCCATTAACATAGGATAATCTTCATCCGATAGTTTCTTGCGCATGACTCCCAGACGAGTTCTGCCCTGCTTAAACAGCTCATCATGAAAAAGATATCAGCTTTCATAATCATACATTGTTTCTGCTTGATGATGGCATTGGCCGACAGGAGGACTGCCATCACCGATGTCCAGAACGCCCTGCTGTACACGGAATACTTCTATGTTGACTCTGTGAAAAGCGACAAGTTGGCCGAAGACGCCATCCGAGGCATGTTGAAGGCACTTGACCCCCACTCGACTTATCTCACCCGAGATGAGGTAAAACATATGAATGAGGGCTTGGGAGGCAACTTTGAGGGTATTGGCGTCCGCTACCAAATGGAGAAGGACACACTCTTGGTCATCAGTACCGTGGTGGGTGGTCCATCGGAGAAACAGGGCATCCTGGCAGGCGATCACATCGTTGCCGTCAACGACACCTCCGTATATAGTGTCGATGCCTCCTATATGGCGACACCCGACGTCGGCTATATCCGTATTGCCCGTTTCGCACAAACCACTCCTTTCGAGGTGGAAGATGCGATGAGGAAACTGAGCAAAGAGGGCATGAAGAACCTGATTATTGACCTGCAAGGCAATGGTGGTGGGTATCTGGAGAGTGCAGTACAATTGGCGTCCCTCTTCCTGGAGAAGGGACAGATGATTGTCTATACCTCAGGACGCCGAGAACCGAAACGAGTGCACAATGCTACGCGCGAAGATGCTTTCAAGGGTAGGCTGGTCGTTCTGATAGACGAAGAGAGCGCCTCGTCGAGCGAAATCTTCACAGGAGCCATTCAGGATTGGGATCGAGGCGTTATCGTTGGCCGACGTTCCTTCGGCAAGGGTTTGGTGCAACGCCCCATCGAATTGCCAAGCGGAGCCATGATACGCCTGACCATTGCCCGATACTTCACCCCTTCCGGCAGATGTATCCAGAAGCCATTCACCAAAGGCGAAGGAGACAACTACCACAGGGACCTCCTGACACGCTATAAGAAAGGCGAATTTGTATCGGCCGACTCCATCCATTTGGACGACTCCTTGATGTACAGCACTTTCGGCAAGCGAATCGTGTATGGCGGTGGTGGCATCATGCCCGACGTCTTTGTTCCGTTGGACACGACCAAGATAACCAAGACGCACCGCGACCTCATGGCCAAAGGCACGATAAACCGTTGGATTCTTGCCTACTTCAAGGAGAACCAGAAGAGCCTCCATGCCTCGTACGAATCGTTCGAGTCGTTCAACAAGGGTTTCAACATCTCGGATGCCGACATCAAGAACCTCTGCGAAATGGGCAAGAAAGACAACATCAACATCGATGCCAACGACATGGAGAAGTCAGATTATCTGTTGAAACTCCAGTTGAAAGCCTATCTGGCCAATGACCTTTACGAGCAAGGAGCTTACAATCGCATCATGAACCAACGCGTGCCAGCCTTCAAAGAGGCGGTCAGCATCATCTCGGACGAAGAGCGGTACTACAAATACCTAACGACCGCTACCTCCGAAGTAGCCAAACAATAAAGGTCTGCTATTGACGCAATGATGCGAGAAAACAGAATTGAATTATGTTCTTCCATATTTTTTGAAACTTATGCATTTTGACGTTAAAGAATTTGTATCTGCATTTATAGTAATCTTTGCAATGATAGATATCACTGGTCTTACCCCAGTAGTTATTGACCTACAGCAGAAGTCGGGACCTATCAATGCTTGGAAAGCCTCTATATACTCATTAGTTGTATTGGTACTCTTTCTCTTTGCCGGAGGACAGGTATTGGATCTGTTCAACGTCGATATCCACTCCTTCGCAGCTGCAGGTGGCATCGTGATTTTCCTGATGGGCATCGAAATGACTTTAGGCATCGAAATCTTCCGCTATACGGATGGACCTAAAGGTTCGACGACCTTGGTGCCCGTCGTCTTCCCTCTCATCGCTGGAGCAGGTACCTTCACGGCACTTCTCTCCCTCCGTGCAGAGTACAACATTTTGAATATCCTCTTAGGCATCGTTGCCAATATACTCATCGTATTCCTGGTGCTCCGCAACGTCAGTTGCTTGGAACGCATCTTAGGTCAGGGTGGCATCTATGTTCTACGCAAGTTCTTTGGAATCATTCTCTTGGCTATTGCCGTAAGGTTGTTCGTCAGCAATCTGCCTTACTTAGCCGCCTAATCAAATTTCTTTCTTATACCGAAGCATGAAACGAATCGTATCTCTCATTGGCGCCTCTCTCATCGCCATCAGCGCTCAGGCCTTGACTATCTTCACTATCGGAGACAGCACCATGGCCAACAAACCGACCGACAAGGACAACCAGGAACGAGGTTGGGGACAGATGCTCAGCGGATTCTTCTCCGATGACGTTGTCGTTGACAACCACGCCCTGAATGGTCGTTCCTCCCTCAGTTTCTACTTGGAGGGAGAATGGCAGAAAGTCTATGACAAGATACAGCCTGGAGATTACGTATTCATTCAATTCGGACATAACGACGAGAAGATAAAGTCGGCCAAGCGAGGCACCCGTCCTGGCACTCCTACCCCAGCCCCCTGCCCGACACAATGGGAAAACACAGACAAGAAGATTATTGACTCCTTCGATGACATGCTCCGCCTCTATGTCAACCAGACAAGGGAAAAGTGTGGTATTCCCGTATTGTTCAACGCCATAGCCCGTCGCAACTTCTTCGAAAACAAGAATGCAGCCGAGGAGGATGACCTGTTCGGCAAAGGTACGACACAAAAGCAAGAAGGCGACAGCCTTGTGGAGACACACATCATCACTCGAGAGGATGGTGTCATCGACGATTATCTGGAGGCACCCCGACGTATTGCCAAGGAGTTGAACACCCCCTTCGTCGAGATGAACAAAATCAGCAAAGAGTTGATACTGAGCTTCGGCAACGAGGGCAGCAAGCGCCTCTTCTGCTGGATTCCAGCCGGCACCAATGTGGCAGCGCCCAAGGGTCGAGAAGACAACACTCACCTCCGTATCTGGGGCGCACGACAGATGTGTTTTGCCACCATCGATGCCATCGGAGAAGCCGTACCTGCACTCAAACCCTACATCCGCAAATACGACCTGGTGGTAGCTAAAGATGGCTCCGGCGATTTCTTCACCGTACAGGAGGCCATCAATGCAGTACCTGACTTCAACAGCAAGGACATCACCATCCTGATACAACCAGGCACCTACAAGGAGAAGTTGGTCGTCCCCACCACCAAGACACACGTCAAATTGGTGGCCAAGAAAGAGGGTGAGAGCATCATCACCTATGACGACTATGCCTCCAAGAAGTCGGAGTTGACAGGCCGAAACAAAGGCACCTCGGGGAGCGCATCTGTCTATATCTTCGCCAATTTCTTTGAGGCAGAAGGTATCGTCTTTGAGAACTCCGCCTCCAACGAGAGTTGGCAGAAGAATCGCTCAGGGGTAGGTCAAGCCGTTGCCGTTCTGGTGGCAGGCGACAAGGTCGTCTTCCGCAAGTGCAAGTTCCTCGGACATCAGGACACCCTCTATGCCTACGGACAGAAGGGAGACCCAAAGACAGACGAAGGCTTGCAGGAGTTGGCCAAAGAGATGCCACGACATCTTGTCCTGAGACAATATTACGAGGATTGCTATATCCAAGGCACGGTTGACTTCATCTTCGGTTGGGCCACCGCCTACTTCAACCGTTGTGAGTTGCATTGTCTGGGCAATGGATATGTCACCGCTGCGGCTACCCCACAAGGCGTCGAATATGGATACATCTTCAACGATTGTTCCATCACCGTAGAACCTGACGTAACAAGTTATCTGGGACGCCCTTGGCGCAACTATGCCAATACCGTCTTTCTGAATTGCAAGATGGAAGGTATCCGTCCCGAAGGTTGGCAATCGTGGAAGAACAGCATCACAGGATTGGACGGTACTACCACGGCACGCTATGCCGAGTATGGCAGCAAGACCCTGAACGGCAAGAAGTTGGACGTGAGCAAACGCGCCAAGTGGAGCAAGCAACTCAGCAAGGAAGAGGCCGAGAACTATACGATTGAGAAAGTTCTGGGAGGCATCGATGGTTGGGCTCCCGCTCGGAAATAACCAAGAGTCCATCTTTTCCTCAAGAGAAGAATACGGAACGAGGACTCCCCTTCGTGACGAAAACGAAACTAACCTAATAATCCTACATAATGAAAGAAATTTGGACGATCATACTACTTCAAGTACTGACAGCTGTCGCCTTGGCGGCAGAACCGAAATCCGTTCAGATGGTGAAATCGGAACTCATCCGCAACCCTGAACCAAGGACGATTGACTATAATGTCGTATGGAAGTGGAACTATACACATGGCTTGCTCCTGCAATCTATGTTGCAAACCGCAGCCAAGCATCCGGAGATTGAAGCCTCCGTCGATCAATACGTCAAAGTATATCTGGACAGCATCATTCAGAAAGACGGCACTATCAAGTACTACAACAAAACCAATTATACCCTTGACCACATCAACCCAGGCAAGATGCTCATCATGGCCTACGAGAAGTACAAGGAGCCACGGTTCAAGATAGCGTTGGACACCCTCTACAGCCAACTACAGAGCCATCCACGCGTACCCGAAGGGGGCTTTTGGCACAAGAAGAGTTACCCCAATCAGATGTGGTTGGACGGCATCTATATGGGAGCACCATTCTATTGCGAATATGCCTTGCGTTACCTCAAGGGAGAGGAACAACAAAAAGCCTTCAACGATGTGGTGCAACAGATTATGATTATTGCCCGACACACATTTGACAAGGATTGTGGCTTGTACCGCCATGCATGGGATTCGGCCAAGAAGCAGCAATGGGCCAATCCCGAAACAGGTATGGCTTCCCACGTATGGGGGCGCGCCTTAGGATGGTACTGCATGGCCATGGTCGATGTACTGGGTTTTCTGCCACAGGACCACCCAGGCAAAGACTCCATTCTTTCCGTATTGGTGCCTTTATGCAAAAACATCAAGGGCTTGCAGGATAAGGACTATGGTGCCTGGTATCAGGTGATGGACGAAGGACAACGCACCGGCAACTATCTGGAGACCTCCTGCACCGCCATGTTCGCCTACACCTTCGTCAAAGGTGCTAAGAACGGCTGGTTGCCCGAGGAGTTCCTGAAATACGGCAAGACAGCATACGACGGCTTGAACAAGTTCTTTGTCCGACATAACCCCGATGGCACCCTCTCGTTGACACGCGTATGTGGCGTGGCTGGATTGGGAGGCAATCCCTACAGAAGTGGTTCTTACGACTACTACATCGGCGAAATAATCCGCGACAATGACCCGAAGGGAGTTGGGCCTTATATTATGCTCTCACTCCTTTTGGACGAATAACCAACCGAGAGACCTTCGGCAAGAGGTCGAGGGTCTCGACGAACAAGAATAAAAAACTTAAACCCGAATAATAGAAGATTGAATATCAACATCTTATTTTCTAAATTTAATATCTTATTTCTAATATGTTAAAAGTATTATTTGCGAGACATAGAGCAACCTACTTCAAACTGGCATTAAAATATTGGACAACCCCGTCGCACGTCTATAACCTAGCACACGGAGCCCGTTCGAAGGGTGCCAAGGATTCCAAGATATGCCACGAACTTTTGGAGTTGAAGATTGTGCATCGTCATCACTACTCCCATGATCCTAACGACTACAATATGGACAAGGAGTAGCGGCTTGCGTACGTCGGGAAAGAGCTCCTTAAAAGGTGACAATAGGCTCATAATAGGATGATAATACCTTCATGAAGCCGAAAATGGACCTCAGAGAGCGACTTCCGGCCGAAAGTAATTGAACAGCAATATACAATAAGTATACACTAAGGACTTGTTTGCATCGGCAACAACGCAGGTACAAACAAGTCAGGATGCTTGCGGATTTGTAACTGTAACAAGTATTGGCACAAAGTCGATAACCGGTTTTGAGCTATCACATAACACCCATAGAAATGAGAACATCCCTCTTCCTCCTTCTCTCAGCCACTTTTGCGTGTGCAGAGGCCCAAACGGTCAGTAGTCCTGACGGACGTTTGTCGTTGACCCTCCAAACAGGAACAACCACCACGTACAGCGTGACCTACGACAATCATGTTGTCCTGGAGGCATCCCCATTAGGACTGATTGCCAACTATGCCGACCTGGCAACCGACCTCCAGTTGGTCAAGACGCAGGTCGATACCGTCCGCAACAACTACGACATGACACGCACCAAGCGCGCCCATAGCGACTATCGGGCAACACGCCTCCGTTGCCAAATGCAGAATCCGAAAGGTTGGCCCATCGACATCGTGTTCCAGTTGTCCAACAACGACGTTGCCCTACGCTACGAGATTGACAAACGCAAGGACCGCGAAACAGGCAGCATCCGTGTGATGGAGGAAAAGACAGGGTTCCACTTTGTGGATGGCACGACGGCCTTCGTGTGTCCGCAAAGTGCCAGCATGATTGGGTGGAAGCGCACCAAACCCAGTTACGAGGAAAATTACGTCTATGACGCTCCCCTCTCGGTCACCTCGCAATACAAGCAAGGCTGGACCTTCCCCTGTCTCTTCAAATTGGAGGCGACCACCGAAGGCAAAAAGAGCAAGAACGTCACGAAGAACTATTGGATACTCGTTTCCGAAACAGGTGTTGATAGCCGTTATTGCGCCTCTCACCTCTCCGATTTCAAGGAAAATGCCGCCACGATAGCCTTCCCGATGCCCGAGGAGAACAACGGCAACGGAACGGTAGAGCCAGCATTCGCCTTGCCAGGAGCTACCCCCTGGCGCACTTTGACCATCGGAGACAACCTCTCGCCCATCGCCGAAACCACCATCATGTACGATGTGGTTGAACCCTTGTACGAAACCGAACACAACTACCAATTCGGACGAGGCACATGGAGCTGGATTCTCTGGCAAGACAATTCGATCTGCTACGAGGATCAGGTCAAATACATCGACCTGGCAGCTGGCATGGGTTACGAGTATGTCTTGGTCGATAACTGGTGGGACGTACAGATTGGACGAAAGTCGAATCCCGTCAACGGACATAGCATCGAAGATGTCATCCAATATGCCCACTCGAAGGGGGTTGATGTCTTCCTCTGGTACAGTTCGAGCGGCTATTGGAACGACATCGTGCAAGGTCCTATCAATTGTATGGACAACAGCATCCGTCGCAAACAGGAGATGCGTTGGATGAAGGAGATGGGCGTCAAAGGTATCAAGGTTGATTTCTTCGGCGGAGACAAGCAGGAGACGATGCGCCTGTACGAGCAGATACTATCCGATGCCGACGATGCGGGATTGATGGTCATCTTCCATGGATGCACCATTCCTCGCGGTTGGGAACGAATGTATCCCAATTACGTGGGTAGTGAGGCGGTATTGGCCAGCGAGAACATGTTCTTCGACCGACACTTCTGTGAACAGGAGTCCCGCAACGCTTGCACCCACCCCTTCCTCCGTAATGCCATCGGCGCTATGGAGTGGGGAGGTTGCTTCATGAACCGATATATGGATCGAAGCAATCAAAAACGCCATCCTCGCGTCACGACCGACGTCTTCGAATTGGCCACAACGATATTGTTCCAAAATCCGATTCAGAACTTTGCCCTTGCACCTAATAACCTTGCAGGACTAAATGTACCCGACGGGAAAGAGGCAGGGCCTGCACCCGAAGTTTGCATGAATTACTTGAAACAGGTGCCTACCACATGGGACGAAACCCGACTCATCGAAGGGTATCCAGGCAAGCAAGTAGCCTTGGCGCGTCGTCACGGAGAGAAATGGTACATTGCTGCCATCAATGCTGACGATGTTCCTTACTCCTTCACGTTGGATGCCAAAGAACTTGGTATTGACCCTGCAACATTATTATTGTATTCGGGAGGTAACAACCCCGTTCTCACCACTCCCAAAATGAAGAAAGGAAAAATTTCTGTCACAATTTCAAAAAATGATGGCGTTGTTTTTGTCACAAAATAAGACATTCTTCGTTATATAGATAGATTAACCTCCGAAGAGGATAGCACACCTACCCCTCTTCCTAAAAACTTAACAAAAACTATGATGAAGAATTTTATGAGATTAAGTCTCTGTGTCATTATCGGCTTGGCGGGTTGCCTAAGCATGTCGGCAGCCATCTTCAACTTTGGTGGTGTACGTACAACCATCTACTCCTTCTCGAACAAGAATTTCGAGGGTTCCGAACAGGAAGTTCGACCCATGGGCACTATAACCGCCATCAACAATAGTGGACCTCTCAACGTGTTGTATGTTGAGGGAGACAAGAACGAGGTAGTGGTGCGCGGCGACAAAGAACTCTTCAACCGCGTACAGACACAATGGAAAGAGGGAGTCATCAACATTTCGTTGGAACCAGGCACCTACCGCAACGTTTGGCTTCAAGTGGTCGTCTATGCCAAGTCGCTCAACAGCATCCGTAGCACGGGTAGTGGAAACATCAAGGCAGAACGTATTACCTCCGAAGCTCCAGAATTGGGACTCAAGGTGACAGGTAGCGGCACCATTTCCGTGGACAAAATCAACAGCAGCCGAGACGTGGACCTCCACATCTCTGGTTCAGGAGACATCAGCATCAAAGAGATTACATGCAAGGATTTGGACCTCGACGTTACCGGTAGCGGCGACATAAGAGTTGCAGAAGTCAAATACACCGATATGGATGCCGACGTTCGTGGTTCTGGCGGCATCAAGTTATCGAACGTCGATGGCCAAACCGCCGACATCAATATAGCCGGTAGCGGCACTATCAAGTTTGAAAGCGGCAACATCAGCTTCATCAAGGCTCGCATAGCAGGTAGCGGGTGCATTATCGGCAATGTCAATCACAAGTCCTTGGAACAAAAAACAGCAGGTTCTGGATACATTAAGCTCAATAATTCGCCAGAATAAAGCATGACATATCCATCGGTCATAACCGAAACAAATAGAACGTCCTCAACTCCATGAAAAGAGCTTTGAGGACGTTTTCTTGTTCTATACTCCTCTCCGACTTTTAGGAAAAGCGGGCTAATAGACATTTTGGGGCTAATTGAGCAAAACAAAGGTCGGAAACCCGAAAGAGATCCCGACCCATATAAGGAATGACGGACGTCGATATTACTCCACCGTCACAGACTTCGCCAAGTTACGAGGTT
>CACYQQ010000112.1 GCA_902776605.1 uncultured Bacteroidales bacterium
CCTTTGACAAGGTCCACACCCTCGTTGTCGGTGCGATATTTTGCATCGCCTTCGTCCTTGCTGTCGGAGTCGTGGAAGGTGAATCCTTCTCCACCCTTGTCGAAGTTTTCGACCTGAATGACGCCAGGAACGGCGGCAATGCCCTTATAAGGCAGTATCTTGCCCCAAATGAAAATATCAGCCGCAGGGACATTGTCCAACGTCGCGTTTTCGGTCAAGGACACAGGTGCAACAGGGTGGCAAAGATAGACAGACTTCGCCCCAGCCTCGCCTCGAAGGACATCGGCCGCCTCCTGCGAGTGCGACACAATGACATCTGCCACACGTATCAGCGTCTTGCGCATGGACCGCGTCATCCAGTTCGCCCCCTCATGCGGCATGTGATTGTGCAGAATCCAGACCATTCTTTTCCCGCGTATCTTGATGATAGCCAATGCCACACGAGCCAAGATGTATTGCAGATGCGGCACGTGCATCACTCCGACGTTCTCCAGCCAGTTCAGAAAAAAGACGTCGGCCCGGAACGCATACCAAAGCAATGACAATGTGACGAGCACCGTAGGTCGGCGGCGATCATAAAGCACATCGTAGTGCCCCTCAAGGGCATCCTTGAAGTGCTGCGAATAGGGGTTTTCGTACCCGATTCTGCCTGCCGACGGAAAATAATAGGCTTTTAACATCAGACGAAGGACTAAGTAACAAGTACTAAGTACCAATTACAAATTACGAATTACTGATTACTAAGGACTAAGTAACAAGTACTAATTACAAATTACGAATTACTGATTACCAATTACCAATTACAAATTACAATCGGCGACGATTTACAATACCAAGAACTTGAACGTTCCGCCGCGTTTGCCACCCTCCTCAATAGCCTCGACGAAATAGACACCTGGGCGGATGCGCTTACCGTCGTTGCCCTCCAGATTCCAGCGGATGACGGCACCCTCGCTCTTTTGCTTGAACACCACATGGTGATAGGCATCGGTCACCGATACCGTCGAACCGTCCTTGAATCCCAGGATGCTCAGGTCGCCGTTGTAGTCGGGGCGCACGGGATTGGGGTAACAATAGACCGATTCGTTGTCCTCTACGGCGGGGAGCACGTCTGTCTCGTAGGCACAGAGGCCGCCGTTGGTTCCCACATAGAGGACACCCTTCTCGTCGTCCATGCACAGGCCCGAGATGCGGTTGCTGAACAACGGCGAATTGTCGGTCGTGAAGTGTGCCAATGTGGTCAACCCGTCGGCGCTCAGGAGGTAGAGACCGGCGTCGTCCGTACCAATCCACTTGCGGTTGGCAGGATCGACCACCATGCAGCGGCAACTCACCTCGTTCAACAGATAGTCCGCCAGGTTCGAGCCGTCCGTGCGCGGCACCTTGATACGGCGCACCGTGCCGGGATGATTGAAGGCATATACCTGATCGTCAATCACAAAGGGACCGATAGAGGTCAGCAGCCACATGGCACCCTCACGGTCCTCCACCAGGTCGTTGTAGTAGGTCGGAGCATAGGTGTTGCCGTCCTGGTCGGTAATGGCGTTGAACACCACCCGCTGGTCGTCACTCATGTCCTCCACCGTACCGCCATCATAATAGATGCACACCGCTGCACTGTTGATGTGGAAGGTTCTCACCACCCACTTGAAGGGGTAACGCGCATGTTGCGAGATACGCAAGCGGCCAAACAGACTGTGCTGACCGGCATGGATTCCCGAGAAGCCAGGGGTCGAGAACTTCAGGAACTTGCCTTCGGGGGTCAGACAACGGAGCGTCGTAGTCGTCTCGGGGTCGCCGTTCGAGAACCACAGATACCCCTCATCGTCTATCTGCATGGCACCCACCCACGTGTTTTGCGTCTTTCGGCGGGCATCCCTCACGGGGTCGTTCTCATCTCGGTTCACCGAGGTCATCCCGTCGGGATTCAGATAGGCATTATAGAGTGCCACGAGGCTGTCGTCCTCGATGCAGAAGATGCCGCCGCTGCCCTTGTAAGCACAGAGGTAGATGCGGTCGGGGTCCTGCGGGTCGGGCACAATGCCGGAGAAATTACTGAATATCGCATTCTTATCCAATGCCTTGGCTTGCCGCGACAAGTCGGCAATGGGCAAACTGTGCCACTCGTCGGTCTCGGTGTTCAGCACCGATATGGCAGGCGTGCCATAGGCCGAGTTGATGTAGTTGTTGAAGGTGCTCTGCACCGTGTAGAGGCGATTGTGCAAGAAGGCCATCTGTGCCGCCTGATGCACCTGCGTACCGTCCTCCTCGGGCAACTTGTCCAGGATGGCTTGCAACGCCTCGCTGTTGCCATGTGCCTTCACCACCTCTTCCCAGCGCTCCAAGGCGGCCGAATCCTGCTTCACCTTGTTGTAGAGCGATGTCTGGATAACCTCCTGACGCATATCGACCAGAAATCCGCCGAAACCCGTCTGCACATAGAGCGTGTCGGCCAATATGCCGATGCCCTGAATGGAACGGTCGTCCATGATGGAGAAGTTGGCATAGTCGGGCAAGTTGCGAATCTCGCCCTGGTCGTTGATGAAGTCGATGTTGCCGTCGTCATAGACCACCGCCAACTTCTTCAAGTTTGGGTTCACAGCAATATCCTTCACCGAGATACCATTCAGACCATCCAGACGAGTCAACGACTGCACATCCACCGACTGCCCCACTTCGGTATAGGCCAACGTGGTGCCGTTCATCAGGTAATAGCGGTTGCCCAACTGCTCAATGCGGCTGTAGGTCGAGATGGCGGGATATACATGCCAGTCGCCGATAGCACCCTCTGCATCGGGCACTCCCAAACACATTCCGGCCAACGCCATCAAGCCCACTGGGCGAAACAGATTCAAACAGTATTTTTTCATATCAAGAATAACGCGAAAACTGCTCTTTTATTATAGCAGACAACAGAAAAATAAAAAGCCCCCTCCCGATTATCCCCTCCGCCGGAGCATCGCCCTTGACACTTGTCCGTCACTTCTAATTGGTCAAACCTTGTATTATGCCCCGCCCCGCTTATAGTATCGCCCTGTCACTTCCCTTTCACTCCACTGTCACTTCCAAATGGCCGAATCGCAAATTTTCGCCTCGCTTAAAGTATCGTCCTTGTCACTTCTCTGTCACTCCCTTGTCACTTCTCTGTCACTCCCTTGTCACTTTCCTTAATCTCCCTTGTCACTTCTCTGTCACTTCCTTGTCACTTCCCTTAACCTCCCTTTCTTATTCTTCTTCCTCATCAAACTCACTCGTTCCGTCTTCCCGGATATACTGCCACAGGAAAGCCATCATCGTCTTGACCTTCTTCTGCTTCTGGAAGGCCATCTGCAATCGAAAGTACGCCAACGTCCCTTGCGGGAAGGCGGGGTTACGCCCCGGCGCATTGGTGTCGTACCAACGGTTAATCTGCTGCATCTTCTTGGCGAAACGCTCTCGCGACAGCCGCTGCGCCTCCGTCCAGTCCGTCCGCGGCTCGGGACTGCGTCTCGTATAGACCGTTCCCGTCTGTCCGTACGTACACAACACCAGATTACTCCTCCGGTCCAACCGACCCGACATGCGTAGGAATGCACTCAATGGATTGATCTTTGCCATAATGTTCTTTCTCATTGTCCCCCTCGGGACCCGTGAGAATGCGTTTCTAAAGGTTAATCTACTATTTGTCTTTTGAGGGATCCAAGCGCCTCAAAATCGTGCCGCAAAGATAACCCCATTATTCCACACCGCCAAACATCCGACTGCTATACTTTTTGCTACACTTTGCTATGGTACTATGATTATCAACGACTTACGATTTGATTAACCACGAAATGCACGAAAGAGCACGAAAAAAACGCCTTTCTCCAAGAGAAATCCACACATTCCTCAAAGTTGCGCTATCTATCCCATTTCCACCCTCTTACATTCTATTCTCATAGGAAGAGCCCTTCCCCTTAGCAGTGTGAACGAGGGGGTCTTTTAATCCCTACTATAGTAACTGCTATAGCATACTGTAAACCAACCAATTAACTCATTATATTCCTCCTATCCCATACAATAAGCATAGCCCCATTCAACTATATATCTCTGCCTCTTCCATGACACCATCCACTCCCCTCTATCCCGCCGAAATTGTATCATCGACCTTCTGCCTTCTTTCTCCCTTTTAAAGGTAGCAAGAAGGCAGAAATAAAGCGGAACGAAAACCGATGTTCTGCCTCAGCAGAATGGGATGGATTTTGCATTGTTCATATCACTCTTTGCTACTCTCGCCTCCATTTATTGTATAAAAGAGCAAAGATTAACACAAAATAAATACATATTGCAACTTTTTCTCCAAGTTATTCTTACAAAACCAAAGATTTTTTGTAAATTTGCACTGGACATTTGATTAAGCAGCAAGTCAACTATGACAATAGAAGTAATTCAAGCGCTCAAAGAAAGCCAGACTTTTGATTGCAAGAGCATCCAGATTAACCCCAAGGCATTGGCAATCCCGATTGTGGCTATGACAAATGCTGATGGTGGTGTGCTCGCCATCGGTGTGTCTGACAAAACACGCAGAATTGAAGGCATTGATGGGAATGAAGAAAGACTGAACGAATTGCTTCGAGTTCCGTTCGACTTCTGCAATCCGTCTGTCAAAGTGCTGTGCGAGTATTTGCCATGCATAGATTTTGACGGCAACGAGAACAGCGTTCTGCTCATGCGCATTCCTGCAAGCGGACAACTTCAAACCAATCAGGCAGACGAGTGTTTCATGCGTGTTGGCGACAAAAGTAAGAAGCTCAACTTTGACGAGCGTATGCAGCTCCTCTACGATAAGGGCGAACGTTACTACGAAGATAAGGATGTTTACGGAGCTACTATCGAACATATTGATATGAATCTTGTCAATGATTACATAAACGTCATTGGCTATGGGAAATCAGGCATGGAGTATCTCCGCGAAAACAATGACTTTGTCACAGAGCATGTCGCTGATTAACAAGTTAGAACAGGTTGAAGGACGAAGAAATATAACGAATAAAGAAGATAAATATGAAAAGTAAGATAATTGGACAAGGTTATAACCTAAATGAGAATACATCTGCTGCAAAGGAACTTATAGAATTATTTAATTCTGGTAAATATGATAAGTTCACATGCCTTGTGGCATTTGCAAGTTATGGAGGTATTACTGCATTAACACCTCACATCTTAAGGGCAAAGACGAATGATGTCAAAATAAAGATAATACTTGGTGTTGATCAGAAATGCACATCCAAGGAAGCTTTGGAAGAAGTGCTATCCTGGGGTGTAGATTCATACATCTACTATACTCTGAATACAAATATTTTCCATCCTAAAGTGTATCTTTTTGAGAACAACGACTACTATACACTCATTGTAGGTTCAAACAATCTTACTGAAGGTGGTTTGGTGCGCAATGTTGAATGTTCGTTGTTGGTTCAGGATATGCAAGGCACATCTGTGCATAGTGCTTTCTATGCCTATTGGAAAGGTATTCTTGATTCTACAGAAGAGAATCTTTACCCGATCACTCAGGAACTAATAGATCTATTGTATGAGAAGAAAATAATTCCTAGTGACAGTGAACGTGCAATGGCAACTGCCGAAAAACGTGCAGGTGTTTCGTCAGAAAGCAAGAGTACGTCAATGTTCAAGAGTTCCAGTGTACAAAAGAATCCAGAAGGTTTTGAGCCTAAACGATTAAAACGAAAGATAAAGACGAAGAAGACTGCAGTTTTAGATAATGCTACTAAATCTACAGAAGTTATTGAGGCACCAGTGGAAATTGGAGATGAAGTGTTGATTGCCGAAATTGGAGGAGGTCCAAGATGGAAACAGGTAAACTTTCCTATTGCCATTTTCGAAGAATTTTTTGGTGCAGAACGTGGCAACAATGACTATTGGATAAGTATAATGAACATTGCGCAAGATGGTTCATTAGGTAATGTGGAAAAAAGGCAAGCTGTTTCAGTAAAGAGTCGTAACTATCGGTTTGAAATTAATTGTGAAGAAACGAAAGGAGAGTATCCTGGCGACGATGTTCGTCCAATTGTAATTTTTGTCAAGATAGATAGTGATGAGTTCCTTTATCATGTTCTCCTTGCAAAGCATAATGCATACGAGAAAGTAAAAGAATATCTGTATCGTGAAACAAAGAATAATGCAAGAGAATTAAAGCGTGCAATAGTACATGTGGAGGCAATCCATGCACTTTACCCAGAATTAGTTATCTAATGAGCTACAATTTCAGGACATTAAACTACCTTGGAAGTAAGTTGCGCTTGTTGGATTTTATCGAGGATAAAGTACTTGACGTAACGCCACAAGGAGCTGGGATCTGTGATTTATTCGCAGGTTCTGGTTGCGTATCTCGTAAGTTGTCGCGTCTGCACTCAGTAGTCTCCTGCGATATTCAAGGGTATTCAAAAGTAATATGCAATGCTTTACTCCACAAATTTGACGTGACGGATAAGACTCTCGAAGATTTCTTCAAGTCATTAGACAACGAATACGCCAATAAGTTGAGAGAGGCCTTTGCTCCCTTGATTGAACTAGAACAAGATGCCATCGATAGCAAGAATCTCGAAGTGCTAACTTGCATCCTTGAACATGGCTCATTAGAGGTATTCAACATTGAACACAATCTTTCACGTTTATCAAATCAATTAGTGGTTGTCTGCGAAAACCTCAAGAGAATGGGGTTGAATGACGTGCGGTCATTGATTAGTCGCTACTATGGTGGTGTCTATTTCTCCTACAAGCAAGCTGTTGAGATTGATATTATCCTGGAGAATATTCACCGATTAGTTTCAGAAGACAATCGTGATTTGTTCCTTGCCGCTCTATTAAGTACAGCAAGTGATGCTGTTGATACTGTAGGAAAGCATTTTGCACAGCCAATTAAGGCAAGAGATTCCAAAGGAAACATAAAGAAAACAGTTTACAACAAGGCAGTAAAAGACAAGACAATTGATGTAATTGCTCTCTATCGTGAGTGGTTGTTAAAATACAAGAATCTAACAAAGAGCAATTGTCAGCACATTACGTTTCAAGGTGACTACGAACAATGTTTGAAAGCGCTTCCTGACAACGTAAAAACCGTATACGCTGATCCTCCATACACTCGTGACCATTATAGTCGCTATTATCATGTATTGGAAACATTGACTCTTCGAGATACTCCAAAGATTTCGACGGTAACAATACATGGTTCAACCCATGTGAGCAATGGCATTTATCGCGAGGAGCGACATCAGTCTCCTTTCTGCATAAAGAGTAAAGCGCCCGAAGCGTTCCGCAAGATGTTTGAACTTACGGCTTCTACAGATAGAAACCTGTTGCTTTCATACTCTCCATACGATGAAACTAAAAAAACTCACCCTCGTGTAGTAACTATACAACAACTTATTTCACTCGCGGAGGAATACTTTGATAATGTCGAAATAGTTTCTGCTGGTAGTTTTAAGCACAACAAACTTAACTCGACAGAGCATTTTCTTGAAGCTTCCGTTGAGGCAGAATTGTTGATTGTATGTACTAATAATGATTAATCCGTAAGAATCAATGCAGTTAAAAGACAATATAAAATTCACCCTTGACAAGCAGATGTCTATTGGTGGTGAGGATTGCAAGAACATCCTGATAAAGGGTGACAACAAAGCAATTCTCCCAGAATTGGTACCTGTGTACAAAGGTAAAATTAAATGTATTTACATTGACCCTCCATACAACAACGGAGATTCCTATCATTACTACAATGACAATACGACTACGTCAGCTTGGCTTAAAGACATGCGTAGTGTTTTGTCTTGGCTTAAGATGCTGCTTAAGAAAGATGGTAGCATTTGGATCTCTATTGATGATAAGGAAATGGCCTATCTTAAAGTGGAGGCAGATAGAATTTTCGGACGCGAGAATTTTGCAAGCACTATTGTTTGGCAACAAAGGAAGACTCGCGAAAATCGTGCAGTTTTCTCATACAATCACGAATATGTGCTTGTTTATGCCAAAGATATCAAGGCGTTTAAGAAGTCTCGTAATCTTCTTCCTGTAAGTAAAGAATTCATTGACAGCAAATACAAGAATCCAGATAATGACCCACGAGGACCTTGGCAATCTGTGTCAGCCAGCGTTCAAGCAGGTCACGCTGTTGCGAGTCAGTTTTATACTATAGTTTCTCCAGCAGGTGTTGAGTTTGACCCTCCCAAAGGGCGTTGCTGGGCTTACAATAAGGAAAAGATGCTGCGAGAGATTGCTGAGCATAACATTTGGTTTGGCTTGGATGGACAGAACACCCCCCGTATCAAAAAATTCCTAGCTAATGCGAAAATAGGGTTGACACCAGAAACACTTTGGTCCGGCGACAACTATGGTACAACTGATAGTGCCAAAAAGCATTTGCTCTCTCTCTTTCCTGAAATGGAAAATGTGTTCGACACTCCAAAACCGGAAGAACTGATAAAACAAATCATTGAGATTGCCAGCAATGAAGGTGAGTACGTGCTTGATTGTTACATTGGCTCAGGAACTACTATGGCAACAGCCCATAAACTTAACCGAAACTACATCGGTATAGAGATTGGTGACCAGATGGCAGATTTGGTAGTCAGACGCATGAAGCTCGTAATCAACGGTGAAGGCGGAGGAGTGTCTTCTGCTATCAATTGGAAGGGCGGCGGACAATTCGCTCTTTACAATTTTGACAAGACAAAAGTTGAGGAGCGTAACCTTGAGGTAAAACCAAACGCCTCAAAACAAACAATTCTGTATCATCAGTTAGACCTCTTTGACCTTTATGAACAATACGGAGAAGAACCTTTAGTTGAGAACTATATGGTTCGTGAAGACATTGA
>CACYQQ010000113.1:0-3643 GCA_902776605.1 uncultured Bacteroidales bacterium
ACCACCCAGAAATTGTTGGGCATGTTGCACCTCAAGAAGAAAAAGAAGGAGAAGCCCGTCAACGATGTCTTCCGTCCCGAACAGGTCTCGACCACGTTGGAACTGGCAGGTATCGATACGCGCGGTTCGTTGAACACTATATCGAGGGTCATCTTCGATTACAGTACTGCCAATATCACCGACATCCAGTTCACCTGCAAGGAAGGTCTCTTCACGGGCCACATTACGTTAGATACCGCCAACAGCAAAGTCATCTCCCAGATTTGCAACGAGTTGAAGAAACTCCATGAGGTGCAGAAAGTGAGCAAGCGTTGAGCAACGGGACGTCACTTATCGGTCGTCCTCCTATATATTATATAATAAGGTACCCAAGTTTCGCAATTGCGATAAAGTAGTTAATTGGGGTAGTTAGCAGGAGTTAACAGCCTGCGGCTGTGGAGTTAACGGACGATTGTTGAAGCTAATCAACACACTTTCGGCCTTCCGCAGTAACGTCCGTTAACTTCGTGAGCGAAGCGATAACTCCTTATAACTCCTTTAACTCCCCCAAAGTGAGCAAGTTGCAATACTTGCGAAACTTGAATAAGGTATAATCGGAAAAGGAAACAAAACTTTTCCCTTCCATGGACAAGGAGAGAGCTTCCAACAAGCTCTCTCCTTCCTTGTTTCAAGGGCTGAGGCCAATCAGAGCAACATCTACAATAGTAATTATCGTAAAAAGTACAATAACCTATTGCGATTATCGGACCATTATCAAAAAATCTGGAGAAAGAGAGAAAAACTTTGGTTGCACAACATGTTTTGCAACTGATTTCTATGTTGCACAACATATTTTTGAAGAAAAATCAAGAAAAATAGGGCTTTTTTATCATTTTTTCGTAAAAATATTTGGAATGACAGATTTTTTGCCATACCTTTGTACCACAAAACAAAACAACAAAGTTTCTATTGCACACAATACAAGTTAAAAACCCAAATGATTATTAAATGATTTATTAAATGCCCAAAGTGACTTTTTTATTGACAATTACGGATTAAAGATTTTAACACTAATGCTTCATTTCCGATACGACCCATGTGAATAAGTTAGTTTTTGTGGAATACACTCAGTCGCCGAGACAGGGTGTATTTTTTTTGTGCCCACTTCTCGACTCTTTTTCAAGCACTTGCCGACTCATTCACGGGTCGAAAAGGATTACGGCATCGCCTGAATATGTCGGAACATGCGCCACGTCTTGGCCGACCGATAGGCACTTACCGACTCCTTGGGAACATACAACGAAGCACGAGAACAAACAACGGAAGCGAAACTCTCGAACCAAGTGGAGGGCGGTGTCGTTGCATGCAGGTACAACGAGTTCAGTTTCTGACAATTATCGAACGCTGTTTCTCCGATGCTCACCACATGCGCCGGCAAATCCAACTTGGTCAACGCCCAGCAATCCAGAAAAGCATAATCCCCCACTCGCGTCACGCTGCCGGGCACGTTCAACTCGGTCAAAGAAGAACAACCACTGAAAGCGCCGTTGCCGATAGACACCAACCCTTCGTGAAGGATTACTTCCTTCAAACCCGAACAAAAACAGAAAGCATATTCGCCCAGACGGGTCACGCGAGCAGGAACTTCGACCTTGGTAAGACCGCTACATTCATAGAACGCACTTCCACCAAGCTCAGTCAACGATTCGGGCAACGTCACGTTGCGCAACGACTTGCAACCATAGAAAGCATGATGCTCGATACACTGAAGCGAATCTGGCAATCGGACATGCTCCAACGCCTTACAACCAGCGAAAGTATAATCCCGCACATGATCGACAGCATCGGGCAATGCCACCTCGCGCAACATCGTACAGTTGGCAAACGCAAACTGACCCACAGAATGAAGACTTTTCGGCAAGACAACTTCCTCCAACGAAGAGCATCCTCCGAAGGCCGAAACACCAATAGAGCGCACTCCGGCTGGCACCTCAACTTTCTTCAAGCCTGTGCAACCACCAAAGGCACCTTCACCGATGCCCGACACGCCTTCAGGAATACGCGACGTCTGGCAACCCACCAGAAGGACATTGCTCCGACGGTCGATGATAGCATTACAATCCCCTCGGCTATCGAAGTTCTTATTTCCCTTAGCCACAGAAAGTGACGTCAGCGCCGTGCAACCATCGAAAGCCGAGCCGCCCAGCACCTCCAGCGAAGAGGGAATCACCACCCTCTGCAATTGAGTACAGCCGCTGAAGGCCGAGCGTTCAATCTCGACCAACCCTTCCGGCAAGATGACCTCCTGAAGTTGAAGGCAACCGCTGAAGGCGTATTTGTCGATATTGTTCACCCGATATTGGACAGCCTTGTAATCCACTCGCGAGGGCAACGTCACCTGACCCGAGATATTCTTGTAGGTCGAAGAACCTACCACAGAACATCCCGACACGGAAGTGATGGTAAAATACAAAGGAATACCTTCCGGCGAGGTTACTTTGAAGTTAGCCTCCGGATTATCACTCGGCGTACCATCCGCCACATACTCGGTGCATCCACTGCATGACACCATGCAACGCACCAAGAAACAAACGAACAAAAGGACAAAGCAATGTCTCATGTAAAGGTTTGCAGTTTTAAGGTCAATACTAATAAATAAGGTACGTTCTATTATCCCAAATATAGTAGAACATAATCTATGGGAAATAAGGCGTCTCCCAAAGAAAGAAGTTAGTAGTAGCGAAATATCAATTTCGGAAAATCGGGACAAAGATAAAGCATTTCTTTTACACTCGCAAGAAAATCATCATTTTTTTTGCTCAACTTTGCACAAATCCTCATAAAAGGGTCATAATAGGATGATAATACCCTGATAATAGGACAACAATACCAAATCCGTTGCACAACGCCATCTACCGACACGCCCTCTCATACATAAACTAATAAAAGAATAACAAAAAAAAGCAGACACGCAAATGCATATCTGCTTTTTAATAGAAGGAGCGGTAGACGGGACTCGAACCCGCGACCCTCGGCTTGGGAAGCCAATGCTCTACCAACTGAGCCACTACCGCAAAAGAACGTAATTGCTTCGGACAGTTCATTGCACAAGGCAACTACGCATTTATTATTACTTGATGACCAAGTTAGCCATCATATTGACCATGCTTTGAACCTTCTGGGCGCAACAACGGCCGAACTGATAAGGAACATCTACTTTATCCAGATTCGTGAACACCCCAAAGATATAAGGAATATCGCTGTGGAGGTTCAACTCCGTGTAGCCATAAACGACACTCTGGAGGGCGCTTGAATAAAGAGGAGAAATATAATCCTCCGTTTTCTCGCAGTAGCCCAGCATGATAACTGCTTTAGGCTCTTGAGTGACAGACATCTGTCGTGCAGCGAATGTCAGTTCCATAACAGAAGGGACATGGGCGACAAAGATGTCTTCGGCTTCAACTCCGAATTTATCTTTCAAGGCATCGACAGCGCCTTGAAGAACTTGGCTGGTTATCTCACCGTGGTCATCGGAAACAACGATTCCGATAGATGCACCTTCTAAATCGGCGGGGCTTGCCGCCGCAGGGTCAGGGTTCATAAGGATGAATTTAAGTTTATACTGGGTTGCAAAGTCAATCGCGAGCGATTACTTTACGCGGAC
>CACYQQ010000113.1:3683-12489 GCA_902776605.1 uncultured Bacteroidales bacterium
AGCCTTGAGAGCCTTGGCGTTGTCACTCTTAGCCTCGTAAGCCAAACCGGCCTTGAAGAGGTAGAGAGGAGAGAACTGAGCGTTGTTGGCCAACGAAGCAGCCTTCTCGAATGCCTTGGCAGCAGCGGCATAGTCAGGAGTCTCCAACTCGACATAGCAGTCGCCAAGTGCAGAAAGCATGGCAGGAGCGATGATGTTGTCTTCGCCGTTGTAGTCCTCCAGATACTTGATAGCGGCGCTGTAGTCGCCCAAATTCTTCTGGCAGAGACCGGCATAAGCCTTAGCGAGGTTGCCCGACTTGGTAGAACCGAAATCGTTGATGACGCTCTGGAAGTTCTCCAAAGCAGCGCTGTAGTTACCAGCCTCGAAGTCGAACTGTGCCTGATAGAGAGCCTCGCTCTTGGCAGCCACTTCGTTGTTACTGTCGTTACACATACGGATGCCGAAGAAACATGCTACGACGACGATTACGGCGCAGACAGAATAAAGGATATTCTTGCCGTTGTTCTCTACAAACTGCTCTGACTTGCTTACCTGAACCTCTTCAGGTTGCTGGTTCTGTTTTGTTGCCATTGTATTGTTTAAGATTTATTTTTCAATTTTTATGCGTTAAAAAGCGGTGCAAAATTACTATATTTACAGAAATAACCAAGTATTTTGACAAAAAAATGCAGTTTTTTCTGAAGAATTGCCGTAAAATCGCTATATTTGCCACGTTGAAATGCAAAGAAAAGATGAAACTGGAGCACTTGTCGATAGTCAACTATAAGAATATCCGAGAGGCCGAAATAGACTTTTCCGGAGGTGTCAACTGCCTGGTCGGCAACAACGGCATGGGCAAGACCAACCTGCTGGATGCCATCTATTATCTATCATTCTGCAAGTCGCTCAATGCCCTTCCCGACAGTCAGGTCATCACGCATGGAGAGGATTACTTCATGTTGAGCGGCAAGTTCGAGTTGAATGGTCAACCCGAAGAGATTCGTTGTGGCTATAAGTACAAGGGGCGCAAGTCGTTCAAGCGTGGCGGCAAGGAATATACCCGACTGTCCGACCATATCGGCCTCCTGCCCATCGTCACACTCACGCCTGCCGACAGCGAACTCATCCAAGGGGGCAGCGAAGAGCGCCGACGCCTCATGGACATGATCATCTCGCAGTTCAACAAGACCTACCTCGATGCCCTCATCCGTTACAACAATGCCCTGCAACAACGCAACACCTTGCTCAAGCAGGACCCGCCTTGCACCGACGTGAGTCTCTATCAGGTGTGGGAGGAACAGATGGACTATTATGGTCAACTTATCTACCAGGCGCGACTCGACTTCGTCACTCGCTTCGAACCTGTGTTTCAAGAGTTTTACACCCAGATTTCTCAGGATCAGGAGAAAGTCAGCCTCACCTATACATCCCATTTTGCCAACGGTTCGCTCCTTCCCCAATTGGATGAAGTACGCGCCCGCGACCTCGCGTTGGGATACACCACACGCGGTGCTCACAAGGACGAACTCATCATGCAGTTGGGCGATTGCCTCATCAAGCAGGTGGGCAGTCAGGGACAGAACAAGACCTATCTGGTGGGTCTCAAGATGGCGCAGTTCGACTACCTCTGCCGACAGGGTTTGACCACCCCCATCCTCTTGCTCGACGACATCTTCGACCGCCTGGACGCCCGCCGCATGGAACAGATTATCCGTCTGGTGGCAAGCGACCGTTTCGGTCAGATTTTCATCACCGATACCAACCGTGAGTACCTGGACCGCATCATCGAGAACGTGTCGGGCGACTACAAACTATTCATTGTTGAGGAGGGCCGTTATGCAGAGAAGAAATGAACAATCCATCGGCGAAATCCTGCGTCAATATCTCAAAATAACCCAGTTGGACAATGTGGTCTTTGCCGACCGCATCGCCACCATCTGGGAGGAGGCTTTGGGCAACGAGATTGCCCGACAGACCGACCGTATCTTCCTTCGCGACGGTGCTCTCTTCGTCCAACTCAAATCGCCATCGCTCAAGGCGGAACTCAACATGCGACGCACCCTGATTGCCAACCTCCTGAACGAAAAATTGGGCAACCGTATAATAAAGAACGTCATTATACGTTAATAAGGTATATATTTCAGGGAGTTAACTGGAGTTAACGGGAGATAACCGGAGTTAACGGACAATACCTCCTGCCAGCAGAGAGGGTGGCGTTACCTTTTCCTGCCATCACAACAAACGTCCGTTAACTCCATAGGCGTAAGCCTGTTAACTCCTCCTAACTTCCATTAACTCCCATCAATCCCCTTCCCGTGAAGAAATTCCTTCTCATCCTATTATATATCCTCTTCGTTTTCGGAGGCTTGAAGGCGCAAGGCGTGCTCCTGGTTGGACGCGTCACCGACGACCTGGGCGAACCTCTGGAGATGGCGCATGTCCGATTGTCTCGTGGCAATATCGGCACCCTGACCAACTTCAAGGGCGAATACAATCTCCGCGTGCCGGAGAGCGATTCCCTGGTGGTCATCTTCACCAGCGTGGGTTTCAAACGCGTCGAAAAGGTGGTCAATTCCCGTGCCGCACAAAGCACCGACGGGTCGCGCCGCACCCTCCAACTGAATGTGCAGATGCGCACCAATCAGGCCTATATCAATGACGTAGAGGTGGTTTCCCATCAGCAGAAAGCCTCCACCACCGAGAAGATCAAGACCGACCATCTGAAACACATCACCTCCGCCTCGGGTAACGCCGTCGAGGACCTCCTCGGCACCATGGCGGGCGTCACCATGAACAACGAACTCTCCAGTCAGTACTCCGTACGCGGCGGCAGTTTCGACGAGAACCTCGTGTATGTCAACGGCATAGAGGTCTATCGTCCCCAACTCATCACCAACGGCCAACAGGAAGGTCTCTCGTTCATCAACCCCGCTATGGTCAAAGATGTCGAGTTCTCCACCGGCGGTTTTTCGTCCGAATATGGCGACAAGATGTCGTCCGTGCTCGACATCACCTACCGTCAACCTGACACCCTGGAGGCGCAGGCCAACATCAATTTCCAAGGGGCATCGGCCTCGTTGGGTCACACCGTCAAGGGATTCTCCCAACTGCACGGCATCCGCTACAAACGTAACTCATCCATTCTTTCCAGCCTCGATACCAAGGGCGAGTACGACCCCCGATTCCTTGATTATCAAGCCCTTCTCTCCCACCGCTTCAACGACAAGTGGGACGTTCAGGCCTTGGGCAACATCGCCCTCAACGACTACCGTTTCCAACCCAAGACGCGCGAGACGTCGTTCGGCACCTTGGACGATATCCACAACTTCACCGTCTATTTTGACGGCCACGAACAGGACCGGTTCAACACCTACTTCGGTGCCGCTACCCTCAACTACAAGGGTATCAAAGACACGCAACTCAGTCTGATGGCCTCCGCCTTCCGCACCGACGAAGAGGTCACCTTCGACATCAGCGGCGAATACTGGTTGGACAACGCCGTCACCGAGAGCCAGACCGGCCGCGGCGTGTGCGTCTATCACCAACATGCGCGCAACTATCTGGACGCATCGGTTACTGCCCTGTCGCTCAAGGGCATATCACAACTCGGTCACCACAAACTCACCTATGGTTGGGCTTGGCAATGGGAGAATATCGAAGATCGCATCGCCGAATGGGAACGCCGCGACTCGGCAGGCTACACCCTTCCCCACACGGGCGACAAGGTGCAGATGGTCTATAACAAACACTCCTCCTATACCAACACCACCACCCGCTTCTCCACCTTCGTTCAGGACCAGTTCGGCTGGAACATGGCGGGCGGCCGCTGGGTTGCCATCGGTGGCGTACGCCTCAGTCATTGGTCGTTCAACCAGGAGACTATCATCTCGCCTCGTTTGGCCTTTCGTTTCACTCCCGATGCGCTCAACGACGACCGTCGTCAGACCATCTTCCGTCTTGCCACGGGTCTCTATTACCAAGCCCCTTTCTATAAGGAGTATCGCAAGACCTACCTCGACAGCAAGGGCAACACCATGGTCCGCATGAACCACGGCATCCGCAGTCAGCGTTGCTACCAGGTCATCCTCGGCAGCGACTATACTTTCCGCGCCTACGACCGACCCTTCAAATTCACCGCCGAGGCCTACTACAAGCACATCGACAACTATATTCCCTATACCGTCGATAATGTCCAGATTGTCTATGCCGGCACCAACCGGGGCACCGCTTTCAACACCGGCATCGACCTCCGCCTCTATGGCGAGTTCGTTCCGGGGACCGACTCCTGGCTCTCGTTTTCTCTCATGGAGGCCAAGGAGACCTACGACGGTTTGAAGACCTCCCGCCCCACCGAGCAACGTTACTCCTTCGGCATCTTCTTCAGCGACTATTGGCCTGGCAACGACTCCTATAAGGTTCACCTGCGCGGTGTGGTCAACGACGGCCTTCCGTTCAACAGTCCCATCGTCGGTCGTCAGGGTGGCACTTTCCGCACCCCATCTTACCGCCGTGTCGATCTCGGCGCCTCCCGTCTGTGGAATGCCTCCAACGCCAAGTTCATGCGCCGCGGACACTGGAAGCGCGTCAAGGAACTCTCCCTCGGTCTGGAGTTCTTCAACCTCCTCGACATCCGCAACACCAACTCCTACTACTGGGTCACCGCAGTTGACAACAACCAATATGCTGTCCCCAACTACCTCACGGGACGCATGCTGTCGCTCTCCCTTTCGGCCAGTTTCTAAGAGGGAACACCATTGACACCATAAGAATCCCTCCACCCGCTTGCCATATTCGGCTTGCTGGTGGAGGAATTCTTATTTTTGCAAGTTTTCACTCCAAAAGGTTTATATCATCAACCTTCTAAAGCCATTTCTTGCAATTTCGATTAAATTCATCTGGTACAAATGCACGTTATTACCTTATCAAATCGAAGGAGTGATGACCAATCTCCAAGTGCCATCTTTTTCGACTCGCTGTATGAAGTGTCTGTCTGTCAACATCTTCATCTGCTTGTTCACAGCCGTAACGGAGATTCCCACTTCCTCCGACAACTTCTGTAGGGTAATATCTGGATTAGTATAGAGGAGGTTAAGAATCTTGCTTGTCGATTCACTTCTGAAAGATACTTTTTCGCCATCGAACCACCACACATTCTCACCTCTTTGCGTGAGGAACTGGATGTTAAACGAAACCTCTTCAACAAACAGATTGGTAAAGTAAGTCAAAAACTGCTGAATATCCCGCTTGGAGGCATGTGCACCCAAAGAGGGAGTCGAGCCAACCGTCAGGTCAGTCTTGTGCAATGCCTCCAAATAGTCATTCTTCTTTCGACTTCTCACCACAATCATAGGATAACCATGACGCGAAAGTATATAATTGACCATCAATCGGGCAATGCGACCATTCCCATCTTCAAAAGGATGAATACGGATATAACGATAATGGAAGATGGCGGCAAGCTCTACAGGAGTGAACTTGCACGATTTTTCGGCCTCATTATACCAGTCAACAAGGTCGGACATCAATGCAGGAGTCTCTTCGGGTGTGGCATATTCGAAACGGTCACCATATCTTGTGATGACACTGTTCGGACGAGTCTTATACTGCCCTGCATGAATCACATAACTCGTCGTCTGTCCACCTGGCAAATTTCGATAGACCGTATAATCTTCACGCAATAAAGTCCTGTGAAGCGTGCGGATAAAGTTCTGGGTAAGAAGCACATCCTTCAATCCTGCTTCCTCGGTCATCATCTTCAGGCCCACATTGCTGGCCGTCATCTCTTGCACATCTCTTACTTCGGCCTCTCCGACCACCTTTCCGAAAAGCAAAAGAATCTCCGTCTGACCATAAGTCAACGTATTTCCTTCAATATGATTGCTGTTGTAGTTGAAGTCAATAGTAAAGCGACGGCTCAACAATTCCCTATCTCTTTCCGATAGTGGTTGCAGAGCAGTCCAACGTTCCATTATTTCTTGTACTTTATCCATCGTCGCATCTTTTTTTGCAAGTTTTCGCCCTAAAAGGTTTATATCATCAACCTTCTAAAGCCATTTCTTGCAAATTTCAATTAAATTCTTTGCGTGCAAATATACATCTTTTTTCTGAATTCTCCAAATATTTCCAAGATTAGAAATGAAAGAGCCACGTGTTGAGGGTTGCTCCTCATCTATACTTCCACATCCACTTTCATCATAATGAATGCATTTCCGATAATCCCGAGAATATCGTTTCAATAGAGCCTCAACATATTTCCTATCTTCCAATCGGAAATACACATTAAATATCTTAGGTTTCTGAGTCAACCACGAATCAGACGGAACGACTTCCCCTCGGCTACGAATATATTTCTTTACTATTTCCGCTCTCATCTCATATAGTTCCCACTCGACGTCAATTAGATTTAAAACATCTAAATATACGCTCAACAACTTGGAGTTCAATGACGGAAGACTCTCGTGATAGATAATAATTTCTTCCTCAGCCAACCATTCTAATTCTTCCATAACATCACGAAAAGCATTATAATTGGTTACCGTAGTATATGGAAATTGCAAAGATTCCGTAAAGAAATGCAATAATTCTTCTTTACTCTTAATGGCATTGCTGACAGTTACCATTTTGATGGTATTGTCTTGTATTTGTGGTATTTTATCTACGAACTTGAACATAATCGAAATCGATGAAAACAGCGCAAATGTTTCTCGGGCACAAAAATACTACAAATCTCGGAATTATCCAAATATTTTCCTAAAAGATAATTAACTCTCATTAAAATCGACACGTTGGTATTGACAAGCGATCGCCCTGAATGGGCAAAAGCATTCCATACCATCCAGAAATGCTTTTGCCCTTTCAGGGCGTAGTACATGCAACCATTTGTTCCCCAGGGCGTTGCCACTGGGCTAATGGCTATTGCGCCTTCAGCGCGACAATAGAAGTTCGTAAAAAAATTAAAATATCTGCAAAAAAGTGTATGCCCAACCCCAAAATACAGAGCTATTTCCCCCTTAACAAATAACGGGGGCTCGCACCCCCGCCTATAATCTGTTGCACCCTAAGTGTATCAACTTCACCTCTTGCATTTCAACTTATCTCCAATCACCAATTCCTCCTTTGTAATGGTAATAGGTTCATTATCCCAATCCCAAAGGAAGCGATAATCCAAGAGTTTTTTGCGAAGGTGAGTGGATTTCTTCATTTTATAATTCGACTCTAATTCGTTTTGAGTAACAGACAACGAAGGAGGATATTTTTCATCTATTGGAGGATTATATTCATCTGCGAAACATTCAACGTCATCATTTACCACAATCGAAGATATCTTGCCATCCGTTATTTCGTAGTGTCCTTTTATCTTGATGGAGCCACTGCGAAAGCGAACTCCCTATAGGGTAGAATGACTTAAAAAGGTTTGTCCCTTAATCTTTATAATCATTACTCCGTTTTTCTTAAACTTATAAGTGCAATATAAATCTTCATAACCCATTTGAAGCGTTTTTACGACCTCTTTCTCACAATCCCATTTGCCCGTTATCTTCTGCGGGAAGGCACAGGCACAAAACAAGGACAAAACAAAAGTTAATAAAAGTGTTTTCATAAATTTGATTTTCGATATCGCAATCCTGATTGATGACGCATTGCAAAAAGACATATAAACAAACCGCCAAACAATCATTTCCTCAAAACCACCTTATCTCCGATGCAAAGAATCTTCTTGTCTCGGACAACTTTTTCATTCTTCCAGAACCACATATCGGCATTTTGCAACAATTGCTGAACAAATTCTTCTTCATGCAATTTATTATATTTATCACGGCCTGCCAAGTATTGCCCACGAAGTGTTTGCTCTTTTATTGGCGACATATCCTCATGCCTTTCATAATTGGCAATGGCTCGAAGATCATCACCCCCACAATAAACTCTAATATCTTTCGGTAAAACGACTGTATTAATTTGTCCATTTTCAATAAAATAAGTCCCTGTTACTTCTATGGACAAATCCTCTACATAATTAGGGGAACTTGTAGCTCTTACCGCTCCTGGAGTTGGATTATCCTTAATTTTTAAGACAAAAGTACCATCTTTCTTAAATTTATAGTAACCATACGCCATCCAAGGTCTGACATTCAGCGTACTCAGCATCTCTTTGGAACAATCCCACTTGCCCGTTATCTTCTGCGGGAAGGCACAGGCACAAAACAGGGACAAAACAAATGTTAATAAAAGTGTTTTCATAAATCTGATTTTAAGTGATTAATCCTTGGAACAGGGCTACCCCAAAGCATGCCCTATTCAGGAATTCAACAGGTGTAATGTTAAGCATAGTCTTTCAAGGTTTGTAGCCCAAAAGAAGACGGTTTGCATTGCAAGTCTATGTATTTTTATTCAATTCTCCAAACAGATTATTCATCTTGCCCTTAATTTTAACACTTTATGCGTCTTATTTACCCCCCCCCCCAATCAGCTGTATTGATATGTCCAACAAGCAATTTGTATAGGATAGCGAAGATGCAGGAAGGGTTAACGGTTATAGTTTAAGGGTTAACAGGTGAATGGTTAAGAGGAATTGGGCACACACCGTTTTTCGTGTACATTCGTGAATTTCGTGGTTAATTCTGCCGCCCATTCTCGGGGCTTTCAGAACTATCCACCCACAGCAGGGGTTACGCTTCGCTCACCCCTGCCTATGGTCTGTCAGCCCTTCGGGCTTGCTTTTTTCAGACGAGCGTCCTATAAAGAGTACGATTCTCCGTGCTCCTCAGATTGACCCAGAACAGACTGCACGCGCCCCCTCCCTCGCGCTCATGATACGGTCAAATTT
>CACYQQ010000114.1 GCA_902776605.1 uncultured Bacteroidales bacterium
TACAAAGATACAACTTTTTGGGGACATAACAAAACCTTGGCTTGAGAAAGTTGGGACTTTGCAATAAAAAAGAGGGTATGCCAATTTCGACACACCCCCATTTTGGGTATAACTTCAATCGTCTAAATCATACAGCATAAAGCGGGACATTGGTCATTTGGCCTTGTTCCCAGTATTGGAGCATGGAGTAGCGGAGAGAGCGCAGAGAAGGATTGGCAGACAGCAAAGCAGAAAGAGAATTGGCACGGACATTGCCCTCAGCCTTCACTTCGACAGGTAGGGGTTGTCCCTGCTGTTGGACAAGAAAATCTATCTCGAGGCGACTATTGTCTGACTTATGATAATAGATTGGCGCTACGCCATGCGATTTCATCTGCTGTAACACATACTGCTCGGTCATGCCACCTTTGTACTCACTAAAAATCTTGTTTTGAACCAACACCAGCGAAGCGTCAGTATTGACCATAGCACCTAACAGACCGACATCAACCATATATAATTTGAAGGCCGACATATCGGCATAAATATCCAACGGCAGAGCTACCTTGGTACAATTACGCACTTGATAAAGCAGACCTGCATCTACCAACCACTGGATAGCCAGTTCAAACTCATTGGCACGTGCCCCTTTGCGCAATGCGCCATAAACGAATTTCTTGTTCTCCTTAAACAACTGAGAGGGAATATTCTGCCAGACCAAACGGATGCGCGCGACCAATTCTTGTGGTGCATGCTTGGAGAAATCCATGTCGTAGCCATGCAATATTTCTAACTGAATATGGCGAACCTGCTGCAAAGCACCTGTCTCTACATAACATTTCACTGCCTCGGGCATGCCTCCTACATAATAATATTGACGCAAGAGATCCTCATACTTTTCATGCAGCAAGTTCGTGGTCTGATAGTCGCGCTGAGCAAGCAGTTTGGCTGCCTCCTCCTCCCCCTTGGCCAAGAGGAACTCCTCGAAACTCATGGGATAGAGATGAATCGTATTGACCTTACCCACGGGATAAGAAACACCAGCATGGAGCGACAAACCCAAGAACGAACCAGCCACAGCGATATGATAATCGGGAGCAGACTCACAGAAATACTTCAGTGCCTCCAAAATTTCAGGCACTTCCTGCACCTCGTCCAATATAATCAATGTATCGTGCGGAGTGATGTCCACCCCGCTGATAGCACGAAGGCCTCGAAGGATTCTGTCAACATCGAAATCTTGCACAAAGAGTTGCTTGACAAGTTCATTTTTGCGACATATGATGTAGGCCTCCTTGGCATAATTCTGCTGTGCGAAACGCCTCAGCAACCAAGTTTTTCCGACCTGTCGGGCGCCATTGAGAATTAGAGGCTTTCTGTCGGCGCTCTCCTTCCATTTTATAAGAGATTGAATTACTGTACGTTCCATAATCAAATTACATTTTTCAGCACATATTTTCGTCTATTAACTACACTTTTCGACACATATTTTTAACGTTGTGCTACACTTTTCAGCACATATTTTCGATGCAAAGGTACACTTTTCAGCAGATAATGCCAAATAAATCGGCAAAAAAGTGAACAAAAATGAACAAGTTCAGTCCGTTTTGAGCAGAAAGGACCAAAACGAGGAAACAAATAACGCCCAAACTTAAATATTTTTTAGGGCACCCCTTGTTTTTCTACCAATAAAGCATTACCTTTGTGCCGTTGAATAAAGTAATGAACTTCGACACATAAATCCGATATATTATGTCACGTCCCTTTGTCACACTTTTGCTTTTCCTCTTTGCCGTCACCACCAGTTGCACCCGTCACACCGCTGAGAGCGACATCAACCTCAACTCCGTAGATCTCTTCTTTGCGGTGGCCGACAGCGTTGCACAAAGACAGAATGTAGCCGAAGCCACGTGGGACTCGCTTGCACACTCCGATGGCTACGTCATGGCGGGTTGGCAAAAATGCAAAGGTCTGATACGCAACGCCTTGCTCATTGCCTTTCATCCCGACAGCACCGAAACACGCAACACTTTGCTTCAGAGTCAATTGTCTATGTCCGACCCTCGATTCCACACCTCTCTCCTGGTTCGCAACTACGTGGACATGAAGCAACATTGGAGCGAACTTCAGGACTTCCGTCGCGACTACGACTATGCCTCCATCCAGAAGCAGGCGCGACAGACACTCCAGCAGTTCTTGCCCAACTTTGTCGATTCACTTCTCATGTTCCCCAACATCGGTTTCATCTGTGGTGATGCCGAATGTCGCAGCAAGCGAAGCGGTATCACCTTGGACATCAATTACTTCTACAAATATCCAGAGGTGGGCATCCGCGTCTTGACCCACGAGATGTTCCATACCTACCGCGCCCACTTTGAAGACCGCGAAAAATTCGACTCTATCCCCGTCCTCTGGGTCGTCAATGACCTCCAGAACGAAGGTATTTCAGACCTGATAGACAAACCATTGGATTACGACCCCGTCGCCGAATATGCCAAGATGGGTTACCCAGAACAGCTGGCTCAAATGTATCTGGAGGCCGTTGCCGCCACCTCCAACAAGATGGCCAGGCTCGACTCTCTGACCCTCTGCTGGGCTCACGAGCAAATCACTAAAGAAGACTACTTCCAACAGACTTCTACCCTCTTCCCCTTAGGCGGTCACCCCAACGGCCGCTACATCACCAACCTCCTTGTCGCCCACGGCCTTCAGGATCAACTCCTTGCACACTTTGCCGACCCCGTCACCTTCCTCTTGCTCTACAACCAAGTGGCTGCCCAAGAAAACCTCCACGTCATGAGTGACGAATTTATCCTATTGATAGTATTGCTTGGTGCATGATTGGCGAAGGACAGGAACAGATTCACTCCCTACTTGAGGAATAAAATAGACACTGTCTATTGTTAAATAGATAAAAACATTTGTTTATCTATCAATAAAGCATTACCTTTGCAGCGCAACTTCGAACGAAAAGGACTTCGTACGAAAACGAAGACGAAGATGAACTTCGTACGAAAACGAAAAAAAATAATAAATATATGAAAAGTAGGAAAGAACTGGCAGCCGAAAGGAAACGTTGCGGTAGCCACAACTGCACACAAGCGGTGCTTTGCACGTATGCCGACTATGCCGGCATGTCGGAGGAACAGATCATGCACCTGGGCAATAGTTTTGCCGCCGGCATGGGTAACATGGAAGGGACCTGCGGTGCACTGGTGGGTGCCGGCATTGTCTTGGGCATGCACACTCGCGACAAAGCGAAGTCGGTGAAAGGAATGCGACAGATGATGGAGCGCTTTCAACAACGCAATGGTGCCACGCAATGCAAGTTGCTGAAAGGCATGAACGACGGAAAAGTGCTTCGCGAATGCCCTCTGTGTGTCGCCGATGCCTGCGAGTTCCTGGAGGAACAACTGGAAAATGAATAACCACGAAAGTCACGAAAGAACACTAAAAAGCTCTATCCCAAGTAGGACTAATTATATAACTACGGAAGTCACAGAAAACACAGAAACTCCTGATTTCGTGGTTATTAATAGATCACCGAATTTAACGAAGGAAACGAATTTTGGTCACTCAAAAAAGTTCTATCCCGAGTGAGACAAATTATATAACTGCGGGAGTCACAGGAAACACAGAAACTCCTGATTTCGTGAACTTTAGTGTGTTTCGTGGTTATAAATAGAACACCGAATTTAACGAAGAAAACGAATTTGGTCACTCAAAAAAGTTCTATCCCGAGTGAGACAAATTATATAACTACGGAAGTCACAAAAAATACAGAAACTCCTGATTTCGTGAACTTTAGTGTGTTTCGTGGTTATAAATAGGACACCGAATTAACGAAGGAAACGAATTTTGAATGTTCGTTGCATTCGTTAATTTTGAAAGCGATAAATGGCGAAAGGAACAAAAAAGTTTCCGTCTTCTACGTTTTCCTTGGTTAGCGGGTTCTTCGTTCAATTCGTTCAATTCGGTGAATCGAAAGGACACTAAAGCTATTGATTTCGTGTTATTTAGTGTATTTCGTGGTTATAAATAGATCACCGAATTTAACGAAGGAAACGAATTTTGAATGTTCGTTGCATTCGTTAATTTTGAAAGCGATAAATGGCGAAAGGAACTAAAAAGTTTCCGTCTTCTACGTTTTCCTTTGTTTGCGGGTTCTTCGTTTAATTCGTTCAATTCGGTGAAGCGAAAAGACACTAAAGCTATTGATTTCGTGTTATTTAGTGCGTTTCGTGGTTATTATAAATTATTATTCATTGTTTGATATGAGCAAGTATATAGCCAAAAATGAACAAGACCGCTGCGTGGCATGTGGTGTATGCATGAAGACCTGTCCACGCGATGCCGTTTCTATCTACAAAGGATGCTATGCCATTGTAGATGAAGCACTTTGCATCGGCTGCGGTCTATGCGAAAAAGCCTGCCCCGCAGGAGTGATGCATAAGGTGATTAGGTAGGTCATAAGGTTATAAGGAAAGTTACACAATGTCATCAACACCTTAAAACCTAATAACCTAACAACCTCAAACGAATTTTCTCTCATGATATGAAAGCAAAAAAGAAAAAATGGAGCGACTACCTATGGATAGTGTCGGCCACGTATTTCACCATAGGATTCTTTAACATCGTCTATGCCTGGCTGGGAACCATCTGTTTCCTGATTCCGTTGCTGATGGCGACATTTGGAGGCGGAAAAGGGTATTGCAACAACTACTGCGGACGCGGACAACTCTTTCTGCAGATCGGCAACACGTTAGGTTGGTCGCGAAAGAAAGTAGCCCCCAGATGGTTGTCGTCCAAATGGTTCCGAAACGGATTCCTGATGTTCTTTATGTTCTTCTTTGTCCAGATGATCTGGCTCACGGTACAAGTAGCACATGGCTTGGAAGATTTGCATCAGACTATCCACCTCCTGTGGACCTTCGACGTGCCGTGGCATTGGGCCTACCGCACACCCATAGAACCTTGGATGGCGCAGTTCGCCTTTGGCCTGTACGGCATTATGCTGACGTCGCTCATCGTGGGTGTGGTTCTCACCGTGGTGTATCGTCCCCGCACCTGGTGCGTGTTCTGTCCGATGGGCAACATGACCCAGATGATTTCGAGAGCGAAAGCGTAAGGTAGGACTCTCCCCGACCATCCCCTCGGATAAATCCTCGTCTTCTCGCTGAACGATTATCAATCGTTCTTTTTGCGGCGAGGACCCTCAAAGGGAGGTAGATAAATACCAACAAATCAAGCGAGTATCCCCCAAAGTGGAATACTGCATAAACATTATTATAATAACTATAACGCAAACAATTATGGAAAATTTCAACGAGATAATCAACAGCGAGCAACTGACCTTAGTCGATTTCTTTGCCACTTGGTGTGGTCCCTGCAAGACCATGCACCCCGTCCTGGAACAACTCAAAGAGCAGATGGGAGACCGTCTCCGCATCCTGAAGATTGACGTTGACAAAAACGAAGCCCTCAGTGCCTCGTACCGCGTTCAGGCAGTGCCGACCTTGATGCTCTTCCGCAAAGGCGAACTCCTCTGGCGTCAGAGTGGAGCCCTGAGCCTCAGCCAGTTAAGTGAAATCGTGAAGGACTATTTGAGGAGTTAACAGGTGTTAGCAGGAGTTATTGGGAGTTAACGGACAAAACTCACAATGACTCCTTTGCCCAATAAATAACCAAATAGTAAATGCCAAAATAGTAAATCGCATGACTCTTCAACAACTGAAATATATCATTGCCATTGACCGCTACAGGAACTTTGCCAAGGCAGCAGAGGCATTGGGCATATCACAACCCACGCTGAGTGCCATGTTGGTCAAACTGGAAGAGGAACTGGATGTCCGCATCTTCGAACGCACCAACAAGTCGGTCATCCCGACAACGGCGGGCCAACGCATTATCCGTCAAGCCGAAAAAGCGAGTGCCGAAGTGAACCGCATCAGCGAATTGGTGGCAGAAAGCAAAGGCACCATCAACGGGCAGTTCAACCTCTCCGTCGGCCCCACCATTGCGCCATACATTCTGCCGAAGTTCATCAAACACTACAAGGCCGACTATCCCGAAGTGCAACTCTTCGTTCGGGAGATGAAGGCCGAGCACATGTTCGACGCATTGATACAAAACGAGATAGACGCCGGCATAGCCATTGCCGGCAACACTCGGACAGGAGTATTGGAGATACCGCTCTACACCGAACGTTTCTACGTCTATCTGGCAGAGAGTTGTTGGCGCAAATTGCCCGTCTTCAAACCCGAGAACCTGGAGCACGAGAAGATGTGGGTCATGAAAGAGGCTCAATGCCTGCGGGAAAGTGCTTTCAGTTTCTGCAAGGAAAGGAGCAAAGGACAGCACACCTACGAAGCAGGAAGTATCGAGACATTGATCCGCATCGTGGACGAGAATGGCGGCTATACCATCATCCCCGAGATGCACCTGCCGTTCCTCTCGCCTCAACAGCGCGAGAATGTCCGAAGCATCGAAGGCGACTACCTGTCGCAACGGCGTATCTCGCTCTATATCAAGGAGGATTATATCCGCCAATCGATGCTCAACACGGTGACGGAAACGCTCAAGAAGTTCTTGCCCAAAGAGATGCTACAGATGAAACACGAAATAAGGCTATGAGTTGGTTGCTCATAGCCTTATTTCGTGTAAGTGAAAAAAGAAAAATTCTCCAATGACCCAATAAATAGCCTAATAGTAAATGACTAAATCGCAAATTACTTGATCCAGCCATTCTCGTTGAACTGAAGAGGTCGGATGAAGAGTTTGGCCGCTCCGCCTTTCTCCTTCATGTAGGCATGGGCGATGAAATAGCACTGACCCTGGAACTCATAGACAGAGCAATGGCCGATGCCAAAGTTCTCGGCATCAGGACCATAGAGCAAAGTACCACCACCATAAAGCATCTGTTGCCCCTTGTCATCGACATAAGGTCCTTCGATTGACTTGGACCGACCATAGACCGTCTTGTAGGTCGAGTTTTCGCCCTTACAGCAATAGTCGAAACTGACAAAGAGATAATAGTAGCCATCGTGATAGAAGATGAAAGGCGCCTCGATGGCATTCTCGCCTGGGTTGGGCAGTCGCTTATCGACACGTCGGGCAATGGTCACCGGCTTTGTCTGCACCGTCTGGTAATCTTTCGGGTCAAGTTTCACCAACTGAATACCGTCCCAGAAAGAGCCATAACACAGATAGGGTTGCCCCTCAGGAGTGACTATCAGGTTGGGGTCGATGGCGTTCCAGTTATCTTTCTTGCGATGGGAGGCAATCACCATACCACGGTCCTCCCACTTGAAATCGGGCGACTTCGGGTCGAGCGACTTGTTGACTGCCAAGCCGATAGCGCTTCCATTCTTGCCAAAGGTCGAACAGGAATAGTAGAGGTACCAGAGGTCGTTGTGACGACTGATGTCGGGTGCCCAGGTATGACCTCTGTAACCAGGCACAGTGTCCATAGCCCATTGCGGGGTCTCGGGCAAGGCCGAAGGTTCCGGACGCCACTCCTTCATATCGGCGCTCGACAAGACACCTACATTCATGCCCGTCATGAAACAATAGTATCGACCATCCTCGCCCAGAGCCATCACCGGGTCATGGGCATTGGGCAACAAGGGGTCGAACTGAAAACGAGGACGACGATGAGCCGATGAATCGGTGGGTGCAACACTCTGTGCCACTAATCCCGTAGTGGACATAATTGCCACGATGAAAAACGAGAGAATCTTGTGCATAGGATATTTATTTACTCAAGTTTCGCCAAAGCTCAACTTTCAGAATTTAAGGAAGTTAAAGAAGATAAAGGAGATAAAGACAATAGAATAATCCCCTTAAAACTCCGTCGTGAAAATGTATATTTTTTACTCCCTCCCTTTGAGGGTCCTCGCAGCGAAAAGAACGATTGATAATCGTTCAGCGAGAAGACGAGGATTTATCCGAGGGGAGGGTCGGGGAGAGTCCCCCCTCTTCTTGTCAACCAATAGATTCGTTCCGACTGAGGCATCTTTTCGATGGCATAGCGAAGGGCAGTGCGGGGCATTTCGGTAGCATGTTCTTTCAGGAAATCACGCAGGATGTCCATCGAACAGCGTTTTCCCATCTCGCGCAACATCCACCCTACCGCCTTTTGCATCAGGTCGTGAGGGTGGTGCAGATGCACTTCGGCATAGCGCAAAGTGTAGAAAGGATTGCCACTCATGTTGGTAGCCATGGTCGAAACCATCGAGATGCGTTGTTCCCAAAGGTTGTTGCTTGCTGCCAACCGATCCATGATAGCCAGTTTCTCGTCGTCCGAAGTCTGCGACGGCAGGAGCAACCATCGACCCACCACCTTGTAACAACTGAGGTCGGTCAAATCCCAATTGTTGGCCCGCTTCGCATTGTGCAGGTAGAAAGCAACAAGCTCATCGCGTTGCCGAACCGTCTCAGGCGTATCACGTTTGCAAAGACGTTCGAACTGGTTCACCAAGATCAAGAAACCGCACAGACGCACTTCGTGCCAGGGGGAGTCAATCAGTTGTTGCACCTCCTCCAACGGCAAGTCTTTGCCCTGCTTGACAAAGAGTCTCGTTTCGGGCACCGGCAACCCCAGGAACTGGTCGCCTTCACCATATTGACCTTTGTCGGTCTTGAAGAAACCCATCAAGACCTTCCTCTTCTCTGGGTTTTCGAGGGTCTTCATTCCCTCAATGATTTCGTTGGCAGTCATAATCAAGAAAAGATTAAAAACTCAAGA
>CACYQQ010000115.1 GCA_902776605.1 uncultured Bacteroidales bacterium
TGTTGCTTCGCAAGGCCAACCGCGTCAGGACTATTCACTCTTCACTTGCCATTGAAGGCAACACGTTGAGTGAGGACGAGGTGCGTGACATCATCGAAGGAAAAACTGTAGTGGCACCGGTCAAGCAGATTCAGGAGGTAAAGAACGCTATTGCAACCTATGGCCTATATCCAGAACTCGATCCCTTTAGTGTCAACGATTTGCTGCGGGCACATGGCGTGATGATGCAGTCTTTGGTTGACGATGCAGGGAGTTTCCGTCACTCGGGTGTCGGAGTGTTCTCTGAGACTGGACTGGTACACATGGCACCGCCAGCTGACCTCGTGCCAGGGTTGATGAATGACCTCTTTGAGTGGCTGCGCAATGCCGACGACCATTTGCTTATTCGCTCGTGCGTGTTCCATTACGAATTTGAGGTTATTCATCCTTTCATCGACGGTAATGGAAGAACGGGCCGTCTGTGGCAGTCCCTTATTCTTGGTCGTTTGCATCCTATATTTGAGCATCTGCCTGTGGAGAATATGGTCTATGGCAATCAACAAGCTTATTATGATGCCATAACAGAAAGCACCCGACAGGGGCAGTCTGGACCTTTTATAGACTTCATGCTCGAAGAGATATTGAAAACTCTGACTTCAAAACAGGTCGATGAACAGCCTGTAGCGGGTGAAGGCGAATCGTCCGTAGAGAAAGAGTTCGGTATAAAGTTCGGTGAAGAGTTCGGTATAAAGTTCGGTATAAAGTTCGGTATAAATGATAAACAGCTATTACTTTTGCTCTATTCCAACCCGACTTTATCTGCTTCCGACATAGCCGAAAAAACGGGCATGACTCAGCGCGGTGTCGAAAAGCAACTGAAACGACTGAAGGATCTTGGCGTCCTATCTCGACAAGGTAGCCGTAGGGCCGGCCTTTGGAAGATAAATAAGTAGCACAAGATAATTAATTGATACTAGAACGATACCTATGGAATAAATATTGGCTAATAGTTTGAGTTTAAGACGCTTAATGTGAGTGATTTATAATTCGTCATCAGCTTGGTGACGAATTAAGAAAAGACAGAAATGTTCGGAGTTATTTTCTTTGGAAATATATATGAATTGACTATCTCTTGTAAAAAAATAAGCTAATTGTTTGCATAATTCGAAAAAACAAGTTATATTTGCCGCATCATTGTACGCACAGCGGTGTTAATCAATGATTTTGTTTTCAAAGACGCTACACGTCGTTATCTTTGAATCTGAAAACTTCGCAACTTTTCGCTGTAAAGATAATGCAACGTACAGAGCGTCCACGGGTGATGTATATTCATGCCCCATCCTTTGTTTCTGGGAACAGATTCAGGTATGGTGTATAGATATATTTCACAGGCGTGGGCTTTCCGTCGTTGCTTATCCACAGCAAGGGCAATGCAAAGGCCTCAGATTCGGGTAAGCAACCAGTAGGAAGCTCCCGTCTTTTTTGTATTATACTGTCATTTGGAGCTTGGACAAAGGAGAACACTATTATAGAAAGTATATGCCTAAATCGAATCCTATAGATAATACAGAACTTGAAGGATTTGTAAAACAAATACTATCGACATTAAATATTGTCGAAGCTAACATAGTTGTATTAGATGGATTGACGGCAAAAGAGAGGCTGTCTTCACTTGGCATAATGGTCAACAAAGAAATGGTAGTGGAAGTTGATGCTAAAGGAATTGGTGAACATGGGAATAAACTGAGTAAATTTCTCTGCCGAGATGTCTTTGTGATTAATCCCGATAAAGTATACTGGCAAGAAGGTGACAACATAGATGTATCCACTGAATCCTTCCTTGTTGCAAAAGATCTGGAAATATTATCTGAAAATGCAGACAAGCAGAAAAATTCCGTCTCTTTTCATAAAAATAAAACACGATTGCCACATTGGTTGGATTTAGTGTTATTCAAGAAGTTTGGTGCTGTATATTCTCCTGAATATAATAGATACGAGTATAATCTGGACTTAAATGAGCAAGAAGTCAAGGTGTATTTGGGTACATATTTTCCTAGAAGTTATGCTGAGGCATTTTGCGTTTTTGATGATTTATTAAGTAACCATAATTATTTAAACATATTGAATGGGAAACCACAAATCAACATATTGGACTATGGATGTGGAACAGGTGGAGAATTGATTGGATTATTGGTGGCCCTTTCCAAATATTTGAATACCACTAAAGAGATCAATGTGACGGTTGTCGATGGTAATAGTAATGCTCTTAACTCTCTTAGAGAGATTGCTTCTGAACTTAAGAGTCGTACACATCACAACATATCACTTGCATGTATAGAGAAAACCATAGAGACTGAGGAAGATTTGGAAAACATGATAGGAGATTCATTATATCATTTCGTATTGAATAGCAAAATGGTATGTGAACTAATTTCCAAAAAAGTAATTGCAGATAATGCATATTCAAAAGTTGCTGATGTTTTGACTTCTTTGATGGCAGAAGATGGCATATTATATATGTTGGATGTAACTACTATGGACTCCAATTTGAGACAGTTCTATCCACGTCTCATGAATCAAGAATTGAATGAATACTTAAGTAATAATAAGTCTTTTGCTACACTTCTACCGTTGGCTTGCAGTAGTTGGTATAGTTGCAAAGAAGCTTGCTTTATCCAACAGACTTTTTGCGTGAGTCATTCTCAAAAGCATAATGATGAGAGCCGAGTTTGTTATCGATTGATATGCAGACAGAATTTTAAGGACAAGGTTTTCTCTGAAAATGCTTCATTGAAGGATTGTAAACATATTATTTATCCTACAAAATTTGAGCAAAATGATTTATCCGCATTTTGCGCTAAGTCAATAAATGGTACAAATATCATAGATACATATAATATTAATAAGTAGAAATATGGCTAAGAGAAGTTTTTTTATTAAAGATTCTGAACTTGATGATTACCAGGTTAAGGTGATTAACAAGAGAACAGATAGTTCTTATATCGTGAAAGGATGTGCAGGAAGTGGAAAATCAATTCTTGCCCTTTGGAAAGCAAAGCAGATACAAGAAGAAAATAAAGGTTCTTTTTTGTATGTCGTATATACAAAAGCCCTTAAACAATATATGAGCGACGGCATTAAACAAGTAGGTCTAAATAGTGGAAATGTGGTCACTTATGATGCTTGTTTTTTGTGGGATAGAGACGAGTACGGAAAATTTAAAAGGGGCAATTGGAAGATGGGTAGCTATGATTATATCATAGTTGACGAAGCTCAGGATTTTTCCAAAGAGAACATAGAATTGATGCGCACAAAGGCGAAGAAAGCCTTGTTGCTGTATGGAGATTCGGCTCAACAGTTGTACAAATTCATTGAGAATAAGGAAACTGTATCAATGGAGGATATACAATATTTTACAAAATTCCCCGTTGAACAATTGGTATTTAATCACCGTTTGCCAAAAAAAGTCGCTCGTGTAGCTCAATATCTCAATTCTGAGAATGATGAATTAGAAACCAGATGTACGGAAGAAGGAACAGAACGCCCCAAGATCCTTAAATATGACTCAATTTCTGAACAGTTCGATTCTATCATTTCATTGATTCGAAACAAGAATATGGAAGATGTCGGAATCTTGTTCAGGTGCAATGAGGAGGTACAAAATGCTTACAATTATTTCAAAGAACATGGTTTGACAGTTGAGGCTAAAATTGGGGGAGAGATGGATTTGAACTTTAATTCAGATAATCCCAAAATTATGACCTACCATAGTGCTAAGGGACTTCAATTCGAAAACGTATTTGTCCCTCAATGCACCACTGATGATGATGATGATAGAAATCTTCTATATGTTGCCATTACAAGAACTTATCGTTCTCTTTACATCATGCATTCCGGAGATTTATCGTCATTCTTTGATTCAGTATCTACCGATTTGTATGATCAATCTTTGACATCTGGTCCAACATTGAAATTATAAGCTATGAAATTATATATTCCTACTTGTACATTGAACTTTAATAACATCTTCTCTACAGAGTCCATATCCCCAGCTGCTTTCTATGTAAAGAGGGATTTCGGTAATAGAAGATTTTATAAAGTCGAGGCAAATAACCTTGACAATGTCCTCATGCTTTATTCGAAATATCCCTATTATCATGTGGAAAATGGAGAAATTGAGAATTCGGCACTTGTCTTGGAAATAGAAACTGATGATTATGACGAAAATAAGTTCCATAAAGTCCAAAAACTTGATGGAGTGGAAGTTTTTGCGGCAAATTCTACGATTTATCTAAATCCATTTCATTGTAAGGTCTATTTCCAAAGTTGGCAAGAAAGACAATCCGTTTTGGTCAAGGCAGAACAGAGCTTGGAGAATAAATACAGTAAAATATATGCGCATTCTCTAATTGTTCGACAAGAGAAATCCAAAGGATACTTGAATTTTTTTGATAAAAGCGATTCTTTTGACTGGAATCCCAAATTTTATGGGTCTGCATCAGAGATTCATCTTTCATTTTCTAATGAAGATGCTTTGTTAGACCGCTTAAAGGGTGCGGTGACTTGTTATTTGTTAGGTGCTAATATGTCGGTAAGTAAGGAAGTGAGTCAGCTTCGATTGCTTGCCCGCAAGATGTGTAACACACTTTCATCAATAATTAATTCACCCCAAAGAAGACCGACAGAGGCTCAAGATGAGGAACTGTTATCGTATATCAAGCAGTTTAATTCTATCTACGAAAATGTTGACGAGAATTGTTCTTACAATCGAAAGATTATAGAACAATCCCTCGTTAGTCCTTCTACAGGATTAGATAAGGAACAGATACTAAAGGTATTAAAAGATTTGCATCTTGAAAGTGACTTCAAGAGAAAACTGCCATTGCTCCCAGTATATGACGCGATGGATTTATATAGCTGTTTAGAATTTCAAAAAATGAATTCCGCAGATGCTTTCTCGGTTGTAGTAGAACGATTGTATGAAGCGATTAAGCGTGTAGAAAGAAAAGAGCAACTAAAGACTAAAAAGATTCCTCTAACGAATTTAATATCGGTGGCAGATAGAAGCATAAAAATTATTGACCCTGTAGCAGGAAGCGGATCGTATATAAGCAGGTTGCTCGGCTCTTTGATTAATGGTGATTACAAAGAGTTTATGGCTCAAGAACATCTGGAGGAATCTCTTGCTATAGCATTCGTCGGAGGGAAAATTCTCAAAGATTTTAATCCACAAAAATGGGAAGGTTCTGTATTTCAAAAATATATCAATGGACTTCTCGAAAATTTACAAAGGGGAGTAGCCTTCGATTTGTTTTCGATAGATAACAACGTTGTTTTACAATCATTTGCAGCTTTTTGCCAAAAAGGAGACGATGTTGATAGATTGACTGATTATATGCTTCAATGTGGATTTAGCGACTATCGTTTTGCATTATCCATTTTGGGTGCAGCTAAGGGCTTTTCTTCATTGCCCAAAACATTCACGTCGACCTTGATTGATGGAGATTGTTCTTATTATTCGGAGTTTAATAAAGTCCTATATAAATGGTTGTTTGGCAATGATTTGAAGAATATTTCTGTTGAGGAGATTCAACCTATGAATTTAGAAGGTTCGATACCTTCTAAGATAATAGAGAATATAGATAAGATTGAACCTAAACAAAAGAATCAAGACAAAGTAGTTAGAGCCGTGTCCAATGCTGTCGCTTTAGAGGATGCGGTTCAATCCCCCCGTGCTTTCATGTTCATATTGGACAGTTTCCCCAAAATGAAAACGACATCGGCCTACAAGGCTTTAGATAAAGCACATTTTATTGATGATAAGAACATTTATAGTCCCGATCAGTTCAAGAACAAAATATACGAGATTGTCGGAGAAAAGGCCTTGAAATCTCAAAAAGAGAATATTGATCGAGCTATTGAATTGGAGGCAAAACGTCATGATCCAGAAGCATTTTTGAAGATATTAGATAATTTCTTAAGTCCTAAAGAACCTGCTTACAAGAAGATTTCCAAACTTCTTGATAATGAAAAAAAGGAACCTACCCGAGGCAAAGTGACATTAGAGATGCCTTTCCCCAAAAGACAAAAGGCATCTGTTGATAAGAAATTAGAACGTTCTCTTTTTGATGAAACTCTTCCTGATATTCCTTGTTTGAATTCTTTCTGGAACGAAAAAGAACTCAAACGACTGGAAGATAATTGGAATTATACAATAAGAAAAAACACGGGAGACAAACGTGAGCAGATTACCCATTTCATCAACTTGTGCAAACAGGAGGGTCGTGGAGACTCTAAAAAAATAGAGACTCCGTTGTTGTATGTGTTCACTAGTGAAATCGCAGCTAAAATGCAAAAAGAACTGTTTGATTTTTATGATCTTTGAAAAAGTAATAATAACTACTGATTTGGGTGAGCAGGTGGAAGCATCTGCTCCTATCGTCATATCTGCAAGTCGTTCTACGGATATCCCGGCCTTTTATGCCAAGTGGTTTTTCAACCGCTTGGCAAAAGGTTATTGTGTTTGGTATAATCCGTTCAATCAACAAAAGATGTACATTTCTTTCAAGAATTGTAGAGTAATTGTTTTTTGGACCAAGAATCCAGAAGCTATCATCCCTTATTTGCATGAACTTGATGAAAGGAATATACATTATTATTTCCAAGTGACGCTGAATGATTATGACGACGAGGGCTTTGAACCGAATGTCCCATCCGTAGAGAAAAGAGTGGAAACTTTTAAGCGTTTATCAAAAATTGTAGGAAAGGAAAGAGTTGTTTGGAGGTTCGACCCTTTAATAATTACTCAGGCTCTTAGTCCTCAAATCCTCCTTGATAAAATTCAAAATGTTGGCAATAAGTTGAAAGGCTATACTGATAAGTTGGTATTTAGTTTCATTGATGTAAAAGCTTACAGAAAAGTCCAATGTAATTTAATTAAGGAAACCAATCTATTTAACTCTGGCAATGTGGAATGTGCTGAAGGTGCAATCACTCAACGATATGAAATAGCTCGCGGCTTGAAGATGATTCAAGATAAGTGGCATCATAGTGGATGGGATATTGAAATTGCTACTTGTGCAGAGAATATAAACTTAGAAGTTTATGGTATTAAGCATAATTGTTGTGTCGATGCGGAACTTATGAAGCGAATATTCTCTGACGATGAAGAATTGATATATTATCTTCATACTTTAAAATGGCCAGAACGTGATATTTTTGGTGAAATGCCTCCTATTCCAGAAAAGAAGAAGAACGTCAAGGACAATGGACAAAGGAAGGAATGTGGCTGTATGTTGAGTAAAGATATTGGTATGTATAATACTTGCCGTCATTTTTGTGTTTACTGTTATGCCAATACAAGTAAGGAACTTGTAAAGAAAAATGCAATGAAACACAATGAAGATAGTGAGAGTATTATAAACTAAATATGTTTGTCTGCTCTTTGTACTTGTCAAAATATGTCAATATTTTTTAAAATAAGAGAAAAGTCCTAGCTCGTAGAAGTTATTCGCTAAAAAGTTTGGATAATTGGCAGGAAATCACTATCTTTGCACCGCTTTTTGCAGAAAAACTACTTTCTAAGCAAGAGGCAAATATTAAAATAACCAATAACAGTTAGTTATGAACAACTACGAAACCGTTTTCATTTTGACTCCCGTTTTATCTGATGCTCAGGTAAAGGAAACGGTAGATGCTGTTAAGGCTGAACTCACTAACAATGGTGCTACCATCGTTAACGAGGAGGCTTGGGGTATGAAGAAATTGGCTTACCCTATCGAGAAGAAATCTTCCGGCTTCTACTTCCTGGTGGAGTTCGATGGCGAACCAACCATCGTAAACAAACTCGAGACTTTGTTCCGTCGTTCTGACCGCGTCCTCCGTTTCATGACCGTTAAGAATGACAAGTATGCAGCTGAGTACGCCGCAAAGCGTCGCTCACTGAAGGCAGCTAAAGCACAGGAGGCATAATCATGGCAGAAGTATCAGAAATCCGCTACCTGACCCCAGTGTCAGTTGACGTTAAGAAGAAGAAGTATTGCCGTTTCAAGAAGAGCGGCATCAAGTACATCGACTACAAGGATCCTGAGTTCCTCAAGAAGTTCTTGAACGAGCAGGGTAAGATCCTCCCACGTCGTATCACCGGTACTTCGTTGAAGTTCCAGCGCCGTGTGGCTACCGCTGTTAAGCGTGCTCGCCAGATCGCCCTCCTTCCTTACGTTTGCGATATGTTGAAGTAATTATTAACCAAGTAAAATTTAGACCATTTATGAAGATTATTCTGATTGAGGACGTCAAGAACCTTGGTTATAAGGACGACGTTGTAGAGGTAAAGAATGGCTATGGCCGTAACTTCCTGATTCCAACTAAGAAGGCTATCTTGGCTACTGAGTCTGAACTCAAGCAGCTCGCTGAGCGTCAGAAGCAGCAGGCTAACAAGCAGGCTAAGATCAAGGCTGATGCTGAGGCTCTCGCAGCTCAGGTTGCTGCTGCCGGCGAACTCACCATCACCGTTAAGGCTTCGGAAGATGGCAAGATCTATGGTTCTGTCAGCAACATCCAGATCGCTGAGGCTCTCGAGGCTAAGGGCGTGAAGATCGAGCGTAAGACCATCGACGTTGACGCTATCAAGACTCTCGGCCAGTACACTGTTGTGGCTCGTCTGCACCGTGAGGTTAGCGCTGAGATCGTTGTTAACGTAGTCGCTGAGTAATTCTCGACGGATTGTCCGAAGCCTCTTTCTGTTTTCCCAGCTTTGGGGGAGAGGGTGACGGTGGGTCGATTGTCCTTGGGTCAATGGATGTAATTCTCGACGCGCCACTTAGCCTGTTTGAGCGCCAGGATGATGTCTTGCAACTCGGTGTCGGTCTTGATGACCACGCGGTTGCCGGCACGGAGGTGGGCATAGACGCCGTCCTCGTCGTCGTTGACGCGGTAGTACGATTGGCGAGGTTGCTCGTTGTAGTAATAGGAGTAGATATGCAGCTCCTTGAGTCGGCTGTAGTAGGAGATGGTCAGACCGCCTTTCATGGTGTAATGCACCTCGAAGGCATGTGGCCCGTTGCTGCGGCGCTTGATGTCGTTGAGCATGATGACGAGGCTATCTACCTGATCGACATCCAAATAGCCAATGGTGTTGGCAAACGAGAACTTGGCTGAACTGGGTTTTTCCTGTCGGCGCAGGTAGCCCTCCTGAGCAAACTGGATAGTGGTGGCGCGGTTGTTCTCGTTGCTGTTGTCTATCAGCACCTGTCCGCTTATCTCTATTTCCTTGCCCACATACTCGGACACAAAAATCGCCGTATAGTTGAGGTTGTTCTGCAAGAAAGTCTGTGCTTGGGTTTTACTCCGAATAGTCTCAATCAATGGATTTTGAGCTACTGCCTGGCCGCACCAAGCCAACGTCAGACAAAGAATTGTCAATAATTGTTTCATAGTTTGTAGATGGTATTTATGTTAGCAATCTTGTATAATAACGCGATTCTTCGATTATTATTGTCGTCGGTCTTGGAAAATGTTGTCTGATAGCGATTTAAGGAAGTTGCTCGTCCGAAAAAGTGTAAAATATCGCAGTCAAGTAGGGGCGAAATATGTAAAAAAACTTGCCCTCTTTTTTTCACCGAAGACGTATTTCCCTGATACTCTTCGCCCTACGAAAAAGTGCGAAAAATGTGAGGAAAATATTTGGAAACAGCCCACAAAAGTACTATCTTTGTGGGCTGTTTTAATTACGTTCTTTGATATAATTGTTTCGCTTACTGGAACTTAACGGATTCGAGGAGTTCGTTAATGTAGGTGGCTGTTTCGCTCGTGTTGTAGATGGAGGCGATGAATACCTTGTCGGTTTCTTCGTTGAACATGAGGTAGAAGTGCCAGTAAACGTCGACGGAGTTGATCTCGTACTTCATGACGCGATAGACACAGTCGCTGCCATTGATTTGGGAGGTGCCCATGGTCACGGTAGTGGACTCGTAGTTGTCGGTCTCTTCGTCTCGCCAGTTGGTCCAATAGGTCTCGATGTTGGCTTTCGACATGTCGGTGTCGTAGTCGGAACAGAGGGAGGCGTTGCAGTTGTCCTCTTCGTTGGCCAAGTCAAAAAGGGTGAAGAGGGAGCCGTCGTCCAATGTTACTTCCCGAGGTTCGCAGGTGAATCCTTCTGGCAAGGTGAAGATGACTTTGCCGTCGGTACGCTGGAGGGAGTCGAGGGGTTGGGACAACATCTTCTGCTCCTCCACTTTGTGCAAGTCTGCCTGTGCTTCGATTTGAGTTAATCCGATGAATATCAGTGTGATGGGTAAGAGAATGAGAAGAGCGAGCGCGCTCCAGTCGAACGAAGTGATTCGACGGAACGATGGAGGAATGACCTGATTGACCTTCTTGGAACGGAAGAGGTAAATAATCCAGATGACAGACCAGACCGTGCTTCGACCAGCCATTTTGATTTGCTGGTGAGTGGCATCCTCGGCAGATGTGCTGAGGAAAATAAGGTTGGTCACTAAGGCCAATATCATATAGGAGCAGCCCCAAAAGACGGCATTCGGCTTTCGCTTGAGAAAGGTGTAGAGGGTGTAGCCGCCGATGCAAAAGAGGACGAATCCCATGGCGACATCGACAAGGCCGATGAAGGCGTTGAAGGAATCGCCCGAGTTGTAGTTTATGAAAGAGAGGATGACACTGAGCACGCCGCCAGCCATGACGGAGAACAACATGAACGTAAGCCATCCGTTGATGTCTGTATGCTCTTTGAGCCATTCACTAGTATAGACTTTTACGTCGGTTTGGGATGTTGTTGACGTGTTGCACTCCGTGTTTGGAGTGGTTTCGTTGGCAGAGGAAATCTGCTCTTTTTCGGTGTTCTGTTCCATAGAAATAATGTGATTTTAGGTTTATAGGATTGTTTGCCTCGGGGCAGTCCATCAATACTTGAATGAACTGCCGCCGACGAACTCGCGCATGATGGAGGTTGGTGGAATCTCCTTGTCGGGCACAGGAATGAAGTAGTGGATGAACTTCATAAGTCGGTGTGCCTCACTGTATTCGGGACAATTCTTGGGTACCGATGCCAGGATAGGTTCGGCGTGGAGTCGGAGGACGGCGAACTCGATGTTGAGTGCCGAGTTGAACATCACGTCGGCATTCTCCTGATAGGGGTAGATCCATTTCTCTTCGCCTTCGCAGACCGATGGCCACTGGGCGATGGTCTCGCGGGCCGAAAAAGCACCCTTGATGTAGTCGCGGATGATGCGGCGGAGCAGTCGGTTGTCGCGGGTCGGAATCCAGTTATGGTCATCGAGCGAGATAGCAGTGAGGGTCGAGATATAGACCTTGTACTTGTACTCGTCTGCAATCTGAGCTGTGAGCGTGGGGTTGAGGGCATGAATACCTTCGATGAGGAGCACTTTGCCTTCACCCAACTGGAGGCGCTTGCCATTGTACTCGCGTTTGCCCGTGGTGAAGTTGAACTCAGGAATCTCGACTTTCTTGCCCTCCAACAGCGCTTTGAGGTCGCGCTCCATGGTGACGTTATCTACCGCCTTGATGTTTTCGAAGTCATAACGGCCGTCGGGGAACTTCGGTGTGTCCTCGCGATTGACGAAGTAGTCGTCGGTCGAGAAGGAGACAGGCTTCAACCCGCACGCCATAAGTTGGATGGAGAGACGTTTGCAGAACGTGGTCTTGCCCGAACTGGAAGGGCCTGTGATGAGTACCAAGCGGACAGGGCGTTTGGGGTTGTGGTAGCGGGCATTGATGTCCTCGGCAATCTGTACAATCTTCTTTTCCTGCAAAGCCTCGCTCACTTGTATCAGTTTGGAGGCGTTGCCATTGAGGCATGCCTGATTGACAGCTCCGACATTCTGCAAGCCCATGATGACTTGGGCTGAGGTTCCACTTCGGCCAACTGGGTAGGATTCTTGCGGTCGGGCACACGGAGCAACATACCTTGCTGATATTTCTCGATGCCAAACACTTTGAGATAACCAGCCGACGGAACCAAGGCACCATAGTAATAGTCGATTGTGTCGCCCAGGGTGTAGTAGTCGGCATAGATTTGTCCGCTGGTCTCCAACAGGCGGGCCTTGTCGTTGAGGCCACGGTCACGGAAGATGCGAACTGCCTCCTCCGTCACCGACTCGGTGCGGTGGAAAGGCATGTCCTGGTTGATGATGTCGAGCATCCGTTCCCGAATCTTGGTGACATCCTCCTCGGAAGCAGGTTGGCCGTCGGCTTTCTTGAAGTTACAGAAATAGCCTCTCGAGATAGGGTGCTCCATATAGAGACGACTGTCCGGAAAGACGTCTTGCGTGGCCTTGTAGAGTACGAAGCAAAGAGACCGGATGTAAGCACGGAAACCCGAGTTGTCGCGCACGTCAACAAACTCTACGTCACGGTTTTGCCAAACACGGAACTTGAGTCCCTGCGACGAGTTGTTCACCTTGGCAGAGACGGCAGGGAAGGGGAAGTCCAACTCCGGAAAGGCGTTGAACACCTCCAACAGAGAGACACCCTCTGTGAAACTTTTGGTTATACCATTATTCTTGCAACGTATCTGGATCATAATTTTGCGGAGCAAAAAGTTAATAATTAATAGTTATTAGTTAGGTCCGGGAGAAATTAAAAACTAATAACTTAACCCATCAACGGGCTTTTGTAACTAATAATAAGAGGAATGGTAATAACTATTACATTGATAACGATAAGATGTCGGATAACAATAACTATTACCTGATAACTAATAACTATAAAAAAACACTTCCCTTGCCAAGCGGAGCACTTGCCCCGAGCAGAGCAGGGGAAGTGTTTTTTATTTACTTGTATTCGTCCCACGCCTTGATAGCCAGGTCGTCGAGCGACATGGTGGTGAAGGCATTGATGAAGGCTGAGGCAAGGCGGTCGTTGGTCAACAAAGGTACGTTGAAGTCGATGGCGGCACGACGGATCTTGTAGCCGTTCGACAACTCGCCCGAAGTCAAGTTCTTAGGGATGTTGATGACCATGTCGATCTCCTTGTTGCGCACCATGTCGAGAGCCTGAGGTTGCATCTCCTCCGATGGCCAATAGACGTGTTCGCAAGGGATGTTGTTCTCTACCAAATAGCGGTAGGAACCACCTGTAGCGTAGAGTTTGTAGCCGGCATCGGCCAACTGCTTGCATGGGGTGAGCAACTGTGCTTTCTGCTTGGCGTTGCCCGAGCTGATCAGGATACCCTTCTCCTTGCTTGGCACACGCAGGCCAACCGAGAGCATCGACTTGAGAATGGCGCAGTTGACGTCGTCGCCCAAGCAACCAACTTCACCTGTCGAGGACATATCGACGCCCAATACAGGGTCGGCCTTCTGGAGTCGGCTGAACGAGAATTGCGATGCCTTGATACCTACGTAGTCGAGGTCGAACTCGGTCTTGGTCGGACGCTCGTAAGGTACGCCCCACATGATCTTGGAGGCCAATTCGATGAGGTTGAGTTTCAACACCTTGCTGACGAATGGGAACGAACGCGAAGCACGGAGGTTACACTCGATGACCATGATGTCGTTCTCGCGCGCCATGAACTGGATGTTGAATGGACCGGAGATGTGCAACTCGGCAGCAATCTTCTTGGCTACCTTCTTGATACGGCGCATGGTCTCGTAGTAGAGTTTCTGTGGAGGGAACTGGATCGTGGCATCGCCCGAGTGCACACCGGCAAACTCGACGTGCTCCGAGATAGCGTATGCCACAATCTCACCCTTGTCGGCCACGGCATCCATCTCGATCTCCTTGGCGCCTTCGATGAAGCGGGAGATGACCACTGGGTGCTTCTGCGACACGTTGGCAGCCATCTGGAGGAAGCGTACCAACTCGTCTTGGTTGGAGCAGACATTCATGGCAGCACCCGACAGTACGTACGAAGGACGAACCAGTACGGGGAAGCCCACCTGCTTGATGAACTCATTGACGTCGTCCATGTTGGTCAACTCTTTCCAAGCGGGCTGTACGACACCGATGCGGTCGCACATGCTCGAGAACTTCTGACGGTCCTCGGCATTGTCAATATACTTGGCTTGTGTCCCCAGAATAGGCACTTTCTGTTCGTCCAGACGCATGGCGAGGTTGTTCGGAATCTGACCACCCACCGAGAGGATGACGCCGTGAGGTTTCTCCAGGTCGATGATGTCCATGACGCGCTCGAAGGTCAACTCGTCGAAGTACAGACGGTCGCACATGTCATAGTCGGTCGAGACGGTCTCCGGGTTGTAGTTGATCATCACCGAACGGTAGCCTTGGTTGCGTGCTGTGGTGAGGGCATTGACCGAACACCAGTCGAACTCGACGGACGAACCGATACGGTAGGCACCTGAACCGAGGACGATAACCGCCTGACTGTGAATGTCATCGGCCTTTGGTTCGGGGAAGTCGATGTCGTCGGCTACACCGTTGTAGGTGAGGTAGAGGTAGTTGGTCTGTGCAGGGAATTCGCCAGCCAATGTGTCAATCTGCTTGGCCACCGGCACTCCACCTTGCTGTATTGCTGGAGCTCGTTGTCGGTATCGACGATGCCCTTGAGTTTCTCCAGGAACCACTTGTCAATCTTGGTCAATTCATGAATCTGTTCAACCGTATAGCCCGCCTTCATGGCCTTGCTGATGACAAAGATGCGCTTGTCGGTTGGTTCGTGCAATGCCTTGTCGATGTCGGGCACCTGCAAAACCTTGTTCTCCAGGAAGCCGTGCATACCTTGTCCAATCATGCGGAGACCCTTCTGAATAGCCTCTTCGAAGGTGCGGCCGATGGCCATGACCTCACCTACCGACTTCATGCTCGAACCGAGTTCTCGGTCCACCCCTTGGAACTTACCGAGGTCCCAACGAGGAATCTTGCAAACGATGTAGTCGAGGGCAGGTTCAAAGAAGGCCGACGTGGTCTTGGTGACCGAGTTCTTCAACTCGAAGAGTCCGTAGCCCAAACCTAACTTGGCTGCCACGAAGGCGAGGGGATAACCTGTTGCCTTGGAGGCCAATGCCGAAGAACGCGACAATCGGGCGTTCACCTCGATGACGCGATAGTCCTCGCTGTTCGGGTCGTAGGCATATTGCACATTACACTCACCCACGATGCCGATGTGGCGGATAATCTTGATAGAGAGTTCGCGGAGTTTGTGGTAGTCGCGGTTGCTGAGGGTCTGCGAAGGAGCCACGACAATCGATTCGCCGGTGTGAATGCCCAGCGGGTCGAAGTTCTCCATGTTGCAGACGGTGATGCAGTTGTCGTACTTATCGCGCACCACCTCATATTCCACCTCTTTCCAGCCCTTGAGCGACTTCTCGACCAAGATCTGTGGCGAGAAGGAGAGTGCCTTGGTGCCTACCACATTCAGTTCCTCCTCATTGTCGCAGAAGCCCGAACCCAATCCGCCCAGGGCGTATGCGGCACGGATGATGACAGGATAACCGAGGTCAGCAGCGGCCTTGCGTGCCTCGTCGAGGGTGTTGCAGGCGTGGCTCTTGATGGTGTTGACGTTGATCTCGTCCAACTTCTCGACAAAGAGTTCGCGGTCCTCGGTGTCCATGATAGCCTGCACGGGAGTACCCAACACCTTGACATTGTATTTCTCCAACACACCGCTCTGGTAGAGGGCGACGCCGCAGTTGAGGGCGGTCTGACCACCGAAGCTCAACAGGATGCCGTCAGGACGTTCCTTGGCGATGACTTTCTCGACGAAGAAGGGCGTTACGGGCAAGAAATAGACGCGGTTGGCAACCCCTTCGGAGGTCTGCACGGTGGCAATGTTCGGGTTGATGAGGATGCTCTCGATGCCCTCTTCCTTGAGTGCTTTGAGTGCCTGACTGCCCGAGTAGTCGAACTCGCCGGCTTCGCCAATCTTCAAGGCACCAGAACCCAACAGCAGTACTTTCTTTATCTTATCGTTTGTCATAGTTGTGTCGTACAAATTTAGAGCAGGTTAACAAATTCTTTGAAGATAAACTCGGTGTCAGTAGGTCCTGACGATGCCTCGGGGTGGAACTGTGCCGAGAACCAAGGCATCTTCTTGTGGCGGATACCTTCGTTCGAGCCGTCGTTCATATTTATAAATAGAGGTTCCCAGTCGGCAGGGATGGTGGCATTGTCAACTGCAAAGCCGTGGTTCTGGCTGGTGATGAAGCATTGGGTGGTTGGCTTGCCGTTCTCGTAACGCTGTACGGGTTGGTTGTGTCCGCGATGACCATACTTCAGTTTCTTGACCTCGGCACCGGCGGCCAACGACAAGATCTGGTTGCCCATGCAGATGCCGTAGATGGGTTTGCCCGACTTCATGAACTCCTTGACATGTTCAACGGTCTTGCCGCACAGGTTCGGGTCGCCGGGTCCGTTCGAGATGAACAGACCGTCAAACGCTTCGCCCATCTGGTTGAAGTCGTAGTCCCAAGGTACCATCGTGATGTTGACGTCGTAGCGCAAAAGGCAGCGGATGATGTTCTGCTTCACACCCATATCGACCAGGCAGACCTTCTTCTTGCCGTTGCCGAAGTGCTTCACCTCTTGGGTCGATACGATGGCCACCTGGTTCACCAGGTTCGGGTCTTCAAATTCGATGTCCTCGCCACCGTCAAAGACAATCTTGCCCTTCATCGAACCCTTCTCTCTCAGCACTTTAGTGAGTTCGCGGGTGTCGATGCCCTCGATGCCTACCACTTGCTGTTCTTTGAGCCAGTCGGCCAGTGACTTGGCGGCATTCCAATGACTGTACTGCTTCGAGTAGTCGCTCACCACAAGGGCGCGCACATGGATCTTCTCCGACTCATAGAAACAAGAAAGCCCATTGGCATCGTGAGATGCTGCTGGGACGCCGTAGTTTCCAACCAACGGAAACGTTGTTACTAAAATCTGACCGCTGTAGCTGGGGTCGGTAAGACTTTCAGGATAGCCCATCATGGCGGTGTTGAAGACTACCTCGCCATTGACAGGTTTTTCGAAACCAAAGCTGTAACCATGAAACACATGGCCGTCATCCAGGATGAGCGAAACTGCCTTTTCGTTTTGCATTGATTCTAAGATTATATATGTACCTTTAATAACTTACTATTTAAATAGCCCGAGCGGTTGGTGCAAAGATAAAGGGATTTTTGCAATTGTGCAAGAAACTCACCTAATTTTTCTCTATGCTTTTTCTTCCAACCTTGTTGACCCGACGAAAGTAAAAACGTGGGTGGCAAAAAAAGAGTTGTTCCCGATTTGGAAACAACTCTTATAGGTTTATTTGACTTCCCATTCGAAGAGGCCGGCAACAGCATTGTCTTGCTGAATGACTTCCAGTCGAACGGCAGGAGTAATAATGGCGTTGAACTGAACGGTGTTGGCTACACCCTTATCGCAGGTGTAATGGTTGGCACCAACCACTGGACGCCAAGAACCATCGTAGGCCTTGTAGAGGATGCGCCAGCTCTTTGGAGTCAAGCAACCAGCATCCTTGTCCTCGAACCAATAGATCGTACAAGACTGAATCTGAGTGGCTTGTGGCAACGTATATTCAATATACTGCATACCGCTCTTCTGCTTGAACTCGTAGTGACCCAGGTTGGTGTCCTCCTGGTTCTTTGGAACGAGACGGTCGTTGATGGCGTTGACGGTGTTCGACTTGAACGAAGCGTTGATAGCCGAACGTGACGACAACGTCTGTGGCATGACAGGTGTGGTAGCACGAAGCTCCTGTGGCAACCAAACAGTCATCGAACCCTGTCCACGGTGGTTCCAAGCGTAGTAAGGAATCAGGTTCAACGATACGGAACGCGACTGCAACTCACCACGGGTGTTGAAGAGCAATACTTGGGCATCGGTAACAAGCTGTGGAACATTGAAGTTCTCGACAATGTTCTTGGTGTTGACCGTGAACTTAGGCATCTGGTTGAGGATGATGCTGCGTACGTCGAAACCAGGATTGTCGGCAAACTCGGCGCAATAGACAACAGGACCGCGCTCCACGCATACACGACCGAGGTCGGCTTCTACCTTAGGACTTGCCTTCAGGACGCGAGGCTCCATGTCGAACGTAATCTCAATCTTATCGTCGATGTGCCAGTCACGGGTGATGTTGATGTAACCCTTCTCGTCGGTCTGGGTGACAATCATCTTGTCGTTGATTTTGACGGAATAGCTTGGACGCTTGCCATCGGTATATTCGTAGAGGTCGGAAGGAACGACCTGATTGCGCATCCAACCTGGCATACGCAGTTTCAAGGTCATGCCCGAACGTACCTTACGCATGTAAATCTTGACGTAACCGCTGTTTGGATAGTCGGTCTGCTGTTCAATCTCGATGGTGCGGCCCTCCACCTTGAACTCCGAGTCGTTGGCGGTGTAGAGGTTCACATAGACATCGGTACCCTTCACAGCATAGATGTAACCTGGTACGGATGGAATGAAGCGGCAGATGTTGCTTGGGCAGCAGGCACAACCGAACCAAGGCTGACGCTGATGCTGGCCGGCACTCTCCAAGGGATTAGGATAGAAGAAGTGACCGCCGTCGAAGCTCACACCTGCCAAGACGCCGTTGTAGAGCACACGCTCCAGTACGTCGAAGTACTTAGCATCGCCGTGCAACAGGAACAGACGGTAGTTGACATAGACATTGCCGATGGCAGCGCAAGTCTCGCAGTAGGCCGACATGTTTGGCAACTCGTAGTTCTTGCCGAATGCCTCGCCGTTGCGGGTCGAACCGATACCGCCGGTGATGTACATCTTCTTGCTCACAATGTTGTTCCAGATGTTATCTACCGCATGGGTGTAAGAGGTGTCGCCAGTGAGGGCGGCAACATCGGCCATGCCGGCATACATGTAAGCAGCGCGGACAGCATGACCCACGGCCTCCTCCTGCTTCACTACAGGCATGTGCGACTGGCTGTAGGTAGTCTTGTGCTTGGTGGTGCCACGCTTGTCGAGCAGGAACTTAGCCTCCTGCAGATATTTCTTGTCTTTGGTGACATCGTAGAGCTTGGCCAAAGCCATCTCGGCAATCTGGTGACCAGGTACGTGCACCTGCTGACCGGGGTTTGGACCGATGGCGCGGCAGACGCAGTCAGCATAGGCGCGAGCCAACTTGAGGAAGTTCTCTTTGCCGGTGGCCTGATAGTGTGCCACGGCGCCCTCAATCATGTGGCCCAGGTTGTAGAGCTCATGACTCAGTTCCTCCTCCTTTTCCCAACGGTTCGAACCTGCCCACTTGTGTGGGTTGGCAGGGTTCATGGTGCGGGCGGTGTAGAGGTAGCCGTCCTGCTCCTGTGCGCTTGCCACGATGGTAAGCACCGAGTCAATATAGTCCTTGGCATATACCAGACAAGGTTCACCGTTACGGGTCACCTTGATGCGCAGGTTAGGATAAGTCTGCATCAGGTAGGAGCAACCCTCGATGGTCTTATAGACGTCGGTGTCGTCGAACGAGAATCCGCGCACCACGACGGTGTCCGAACCCTCGCCCTTGAGCTGCTTGGCTGCCAACTGGAAGTTCTTATAACGTCCGGTCTCCTCGCACATGGTGAAAGCGAGAGGCACAGTCACATCGCGACTGGCTTCCAAACGCTGGCCCCAGAACGAGTTAGGGGTAATTCTTACGTTAGTAAATGGTACTGGAGATATGGGGTAATTGCTTTGGGCAAAGCAAGTCCCGGCAACGATTGAAAGTAAAAGAAAAATCTTTTTCATCTTATTACAAAAAAATGTTGTCCGTTTATAATCATTTTGAGCTTAATCCACCACCGGAGTCCGCTGTAGTAGTTCGTCTCACGGTGAGAAAGTAGTACGCAATTTTATTCCTATAGGTTTTGGCTTAGAATTAAATCGTTGAGTCTTTTACTATATTTCGTGGCAAAGATATAAAATAAATCGGTAATATGCAAGAAACGATAGATAATTTTTTTGTTTTTCCCCTAAAATAGTGCAAAAACGGCCCTCTTTGTCGCTTTTATTGTTCTAAATCAATGCGTAATGCAAGAGCTTTTTTGCCTCTTTCCTCTTCCTGCCGTCTGCCTCTTCTCGGTCTTGTTTCTTTTTTTTCTCCGTCTTACGTTATTTCTTTCGTCTTCCCTCCGTCGTCTCATTTTCTTTCTTCGGCCATCCTTCGGAATCCCTTTGGTCTTCTTTCGGTCATCCTATTATGAGCCTATTATGTCCCTTTAAGGAAATTCCTTCCTCTTTGCCACCGTTCTCGCTTATGTTTTTCAATTTTCAACTTTCAATTCACTTTTCATTTTTAATTTTTAACTTTTCATTTTTCACTTGGCTTGGCTTGAGGTCTTCAATAGCGAGGTTTTTCAATTTTCAATTTTCAACTTTCAATTCACTTTTCATTTTTCACTTTTCACTTCTCCACCCTCCCTCGTCCTACCTCTGATAGTATATAGAGGTAACTATCGGGTAACGATTGGGTATCTATTGGATATCGATAATGATAAGAATCAATCAAAGACGATTATTTTGCCAATCATAACCCTTTTTTGACCGCGCAAATACCGCGAGGTGGGGTCGTAAGAGTGTCTGCTTGCGGATATCGGAATGTTCGACCGTACACATCGGAATTGGCAAGCCTTTTGATTTATGCGCTCCGGAAAAGCCCCGAAAGGGGCTGAAAGACCACAGGCAGGGGTAAAACCCCTGTTTCGTGTGTGAGGGAGAACCAAGCCCGGAAAGGGCGGCAGAG
>CACYQQ010000116.1 GCA_902776605.1 uncultured Bacteroidales bacterium
CGGCTGGCAAAGCGGTCTCCCTGGTCGGTCTGTCGTTGGGTATATCGACAGCCTTCATGACTACGGGTTGTACGTCACTGCCCAACAACAGCGAGTTCACTGAACGAACCGCCCCAAGCGATTCTTCAGATATCATTGAAGGAATGATGCTACCGCCAGACTCCACGTCGCAAAACGCGGCGAAAGAACCTGGCAACCAAGCGGATACAACCCTCGAAGAATGTATCATGGGAGACATTGAAGAAATTATAGAAGACTGGAAAATGTCAGACAATGTAAATGAGGACGAAAATGAAAGGGAAAACTATGTTATACATAAATGCTGCGACACAGGAGCTTGCGATGATACTCCTATGACCGACGTGGACGGTAAGATTTATTATCTTTTGGCAGAAAAAAGGCCCGAGTTCCCCGGGGGAGAAACAGCTATGATGGATTACATCAAGCAAAACCTCCGTTATCCTGCAATGGCGGGAGAGATTGGTCTTCAAGGACGTGTCACTCTCAGTTTCATTGTTGAAGAGGATGGTGCCATCACCAATATCAATGTAATGCGCTCTCCTGGAGAGGCATTGTCCAACGAGGCAATTCATCTTGTCAAATCCATGCCAAAATGGACCCCCGGCAAGATAAAAGATACTCCAGTCAGAGTGAAATATGTCCTTCCTGTCACTTTCAGAATTGAATAGACCTCCACGTCAAGACACAAAATAACCCCATTCTCTCACCAAGAATGGGGTTGCTTTTTCTTGCCAATATAGACCGAATTTTGCAAACATTTCGGTATTTCCGGACTTTTTATCCAAAAACATTTCGGTATTTTCGGACTTTTTGGCCAAAAAAATTTGCGTAAAAGGATAAATAGACGCTTTGTAGAACAAGAAAAACGCCCGTCACCGAAGTGGCAACTGGGCATTTTAATTGTTCACTTTTAACTTTTCATTGACGAAAACTGATATACACAAAATAGCACGGAGCATTAACCCCGTGCTATTTTGTGTATATCAGTTTTCGTATTCCTGCCAGCTCTTGATCTGCAAGTCGTTGAGCGACAGAGTGCAGAAGGCCTGGATGAAGGCACTGGCCAAGCGGGCATTGGTGATGAGCGGAATGTTATGGTCGATGGCACCACGGCGAATCTTGTAACCGTTGGTGAGTTCGCGCTTCGAGTGGTTCTTGGGGATGTTGACCACCAGGTCGAAAGCATGGTCGTGAATCATGGTCATAACGTTCTCACGCTCAGGGTGCTCCTCGTCGGGCCAAGAGACAGCCGTCACCTTGACGCCCTCGGCATTGAGATATTGCGCCGTGCCAGGCGAAGCATAGACCTTGTAACCATTCTTGACCAACGCCTCGGCAGCATCGAGCAACATTGCCTTCTCGCGGGCCGAACCGGACGAGAGCATGATGCCCTTCTCCTTGCTTGGGATCTTGTACCCCGTGGCAATCATGGAGTTAAGCAATGCCTCCTCGAAGGTGTCGCCCATGCAACCTACCTCACCTGTCGAAGACATATCGACACCCAGGACAGGGTCGGCATTCTGGAGACGGGCAAACGAGAACTGCGAGGCCTTGACACCCATGCGGTCAATGTCGAACGCCGACTTGTCGGGTTTCTGATAAGGAGCGTCGAGCATGATACGAGTGGCGGTGTGACAAACGGGAACGAACGCGAAGCACGGAGGTTACACTCGATGACCTTGACGTCACGACCCTTGGCCAGATACTGGATATTGAAAGGCCCCGAGATGTTGAGTTCCTTGGCAATGGCACGGCTTATCTTCTTGATCTGGCGGATAGTAGCAAACGAAATCTGCTGGGCAGGGAACACCATCGTGGCATCGCCCGAGTGGACACCGGCATACTCGATATGCTCCGAAATACCGTATTCGACCACCTCACCCTGATGCGCAACGCCGTCGAATTCCACCTCGTTGGTCTCGGTCATGAACTGCGAGATAACGACCGGATATTCCTTCGACACCTCGCTGGCGGCCTCCAGGAAACGGGTCAACTCCTCGTCATCGTGGCAGACGTTCATGGCAGCACCCGACAACACATACGACGGACGCACCAGAACAGGATAACCCACCTCGTCGATGAACTTCTTGACATCGGCCATCGAGGTCAGGGCACTCCACTTCGGTTGGTCGATGCCCAACTGGTCGAGCATGGCCGAGAACTTACCACGATTCTCAGCGCGATCGATGCTAACTGGCGAGGTACCCAGGATAGGCACACTCTGACGGTGCAGCTTCATAGCCAGGTTGTTAGGTATCTGACCACCCACGCTGACAATGACGCCACGAGGCGACTCCAGGTCGATGACATCGAGCACACGCTCGAACGAGAGTTCGTCGAAGTAGAGGCGGTCGCACATGTCGTAGTCGGTCGAGACGGTCTCGGGGTTGTAGTTGATCATGATGGACTTATAGCCCAACTTACGGGCCGTCTGGACGGCATTGACCGAGCACCAGTCAAACTCGACGGACGAACCGATACGGTAGGCACCGGAACCCAAGACGACGACCGACTTCTCGTTCTTATAGTAGTTGACGTCGTAACCCTCCACGGCGTAAGTCATATAGAGGTAGTTGGTCAATTCGGGGTGCTCGCTTGCCACCGTCGGGATGCGTTTTACGGCAGGCAGGATGCCCAACTTCTTACGGTAGGCACGGACAGCGAGGTTCTCCTTCTCCATGTTGCCGTCATGCTTGTGCATCACGAAACGGGCAATCTGGAAGTCGGAGAAGCCCATCACCTTGGCCTTGCGGAGCACGTCGGCAGGCACCTCTTCGATGGCCTGGTAGCCCTCCAGAACGTGCTTATAGTCAACGATATTCTTCATGCGCTCGATGAACCAAGGGTCAATCTTGGTGAGCTCATAGATGCGGTCGATGGTGTAGCCCTCTTCCAATGCCTGGGCGATGGCGAAGATGCGGAGGTCGGTTGGGTTGGCCAACTCCTCGTCAAGGTTCTCGAAGCGGGTATGGTCGTTGCCGACAAAGCCGTGCATACCCTGACCAATCATGCGGAGACCCTTCTGAATCATCTCTTCGAACGAGCGGCCGATGGACATGATCTCACCTACCGACTTCATGCTCGAACCAATCTTACGGCTCACACCGACAAACTTGGTGAGGTCCCAACGCGGAATCTTGCAAATCATGTAGTCGAGCGACGGTGCGACATAAGCCGAATTGGTGGTACCCATCTCGCCAATCTGGTCCAGGTTGTAGCCCAACGCAATCTTGGCGGCCACGAAAGCGAGCGGATAACCCGTTGCCTTGGAGGCCAATGCCGACGAACGGGACAGACGGGCATTGATCTCGATGATGCGGTAGTCGTTGGTCTCGGCATTGAAGGCATATTGGATGTTGCACTCGCCCACGATGTTGAGGTGGCGCACACACTTGATGGCGATGTCCTGAAGCATCTTGACTTGCTCGTCGGTCAACGAACAGGTCGGAGCCACGACGATGGATTCGCCCGTATGGATGCCCAGAGGGTCGAAATTCTCCATGGATGCCACCGTGAAACAACGGTCGCTGGCATCGCGAATGACCTCAAACTCAATCTCTTTCCAGCCTTTGAGCGACTCCTCGACCAAGACTTGCGGCGCAAAGGTGAAGGCCGACTCAGCCACCTCGATGAAGGTCTTCTCGTCGGGACAGACACCCGATCCCAGACCGCCCAGGGCATAGGCCGAACGAATCATGATAGGATAACCTATCTGTCGGGCAGCGGCAAGCGCCTCGTCCATGTTCTCACAGGCATGCGAGACAGGCACCTTGAGATCCACCTTGTTCAACTCCTTGACAAAGAGGTCACGATCCTCCGTGTTCATGATGGCCTCGACGCTGGTGCCCAACACTTCGACACCATACTCCTTGAGCACACCCGTACGGTAAAGTTCTGTACCACAGTTCAATGCGGTCTGACCACCGAAGGCCAGGAGGATGCCATCGGGACGCTCTTTCTTGATGACCTCCGTAACGAAGTGTGTATTGACGGGCAAGAAATAAACCTTGTCGGCAATGCCTTCGCTGGTCTGGATGGTAGCTACGTTAGGGTTGATGAGTACAGAGCGGATGCCCTCTTCGCGCAAGGCCTTCAGGGCCTGACTGCCAGAGTAGTCGAACTCGCCGGCCTGCCCAATCTTGAGGGCGCCGGAACCAAGCACGAGCACTTTCTTAAGTTGCTTCTTCATCTTGAATTAAAGTAAATTCTAAGAATGTCATGTCGAGCGTAGTCGAGACATCTCTTTCGCCCATTGTTCGAGAATAGAGTTTCTTCACTTCGTTCAGAATGACAAATTTAGATGGTTGCTTAAAGAATAATATTTGTTTAAGGTCATTGACAGAGGGTTGCTTCTCCCCTCTTTTCGTGAGCGCAAAAGTAATGAAAAGATTTCAATATTTCAAACAATTCTCCGTTTTGTTGTCCAAATGATTACAATTTAGTGCTATAACATTAACTTTTGTAATACAAAACTATTATTTTCTTGGCGAATGGCAGTTGGTCGCCCATCCCGACCGGTTGTCTTAAAAGAACTTAAATAATCCAGCCCGAATTTGGTGGAATAAAGAAAATTGCGTACCTTTGCGCGGTTCAAAAATCAACTTTTGCAAGTTGAAAGAAGTTAAAGTAGTACAAGAAGTTATCGCATCCTAATGGATGCTGGGAAGTTAAAGACAATGGTTTTAGGTTAACGGTTAATGGTTATTGCCCTCTGTTCTATTGTCCGTTAACTCCCCAAGTGAAGCGATAACTCCAGTTAACTCCCAATAACTCCTAGTATCGTCTTTATCTCCTTTATCTTCTTTTACTCCTTTTAATTCTAAAATTTGATAAACCTTCCCTTATGGATCCTATCGAACTCTCCCTACAGATTGCCATGGAGGCCCACGCCGGCCAAATGGACAAAGACGGACACCCCTATATCCTTCATCCTCTGGCGGTTGGCCTGATGGGCCATACTGACGAAGAGAAGATGGCGGGCTTCCTGCACGACGTGGTCGAGGACTCCGACATCACTTGCCAGGACCTCTTGAACCGTGGCATCCCAGTCGGCATCGTCAATGCCGTGGCTATCCTTACGCGCGACCGCTCCGTCTCGTACGAGGACTACATTCAGCACATCATCGACTCGGAGAACCCTATTGCCCTCCAGGTCAAGTACAACGACCTTCAGCACAACTATGGTCGCAGCAAGACCCATCCGAACCTATTACAGAAATACGGTAACGTGCTGCCCAAAGTCAAAGAGGCCATCGACGCCTGTTCCCGCATCGACCTCTACCAGGCTCCCGCCGACCCCAACATCGGCATCGCTATCTTTGCCTGCGGTTGTTTCTGGGGCACCCAACATCAGTTCGACCGCCAGAAAGGCGTGCTCCGCACCTTGGCAGGTTATACCGGTGGCACAGAGGCGTTCCCGACATACGCTCAGGTGCGCGACCACCTCACCCACCACGTTGAGGCGGTCATCGTGGAGTTCGACCCTCAGCAAGTCACCTACACGCAACTCTGCCAACTCTTCTTCGAGATTCACGACCCCGCCCAGACCGATGGCGTCGGTCCCGACCTCGGCCCTCAATACCGCAGTTGCCTCTTCTACCGCGATGAGGCTCAGAAACGTGATGCCGAAGCCGTCATCCAGGTGCTCCGCGACCGTGGCGACGAGGTCAACACCCTCGTCCTCCCCGCCACCGACTTCTACATCGGCGAGAAGTACCACCAGCAATATTACGAAAAGACGGGCGGCGAACCTTATTGTCATCTCCGCGTCAAGAAGTTCTGAGATGACAAAAGCAAGATTACTATGACTTCAAACAAAAACAGCTATCAGAAGTCCCAAGAGGACATACTGGCAGGGCGCATAGAGAAGTTCTCCTCCTCCGAAGAAATGTTCCAGTCATTAGGACTCCGAGAGATTCCAAAGACTGAAAATGGCAAACAAAAAGGTTGATTCCCGATGTAGGAATCAACCTTTTTTAGTTATATATGTATAGCAGAAACCTCTCAAATTACCACACTCCTTTCATCCATCAGGAAATCATAGATATCCATGAAGAGGATGCCGTCCTCATTCTGGTAACGGGGACTATGGTCGCCCACGATGACAATCTTTTGGAAAGAGTCGTCAATGCGGCGCAAAGACTGGAGTTCCTGCTCTCGTTTTTCGTCATCTGGAATACGATAAGCCGATTGAATGTAGGAACGCTTATAGCCTTGGTTGCAGACGAAGTCCACCTCAAGCGCCTTGCGAACTTTCTTGCCATCATCGTCCTTAGTATTCCAAACCACTTCTCCCACATCGACCGACATCCCTCGAGCACGCAACTCATTATAAATGGCATTTTCCATCAAATGAGTCATCTCCACCTGTCGGAAATTCAAGAGAGCATTTCGAAGACCCAAATCCTCAAAATAGAACTTGGAAGGAGTATCTATATAGCGTTTCCCCTTAATGTCGTACCGCAAAGCACGTTCCACGATAAAAGCATCCTGCAAATAGTCCAGATAGACTTTGACAGTATCTTGAGTAATCTTGCTATTCTTCACCGAATGAAACGTATCGGCTAATTTCCTTGGATTGGTCAAGCCGCCTACAGACGAAGCCAAGGTAGCAATCAGTTCTTCCAAATCGTCATCAAGTTTGATGTCATATCGTTCCTTGATGTCCTTGAGATAAGTATGTTTGAATAGTCCCTTCAAATAGGCGACACGCTCCTCGTCTGAGGTCATCGTGACCACTTGTGGCAAACCGCCATACGTCATATATTCCAGCCAAAGTTGTTCCTTGGGCACATCAGGCTTTGCCTCACATATCTCTCTGAACGAGAGTGGATGCACCCTTACCTCCCAACCTCGACCTCGGAACTCCGTTATTACATCTTTCGACAAGAAGCGAGCATTCGAACCCGTCACATATACATCCGCATTCGGAACATGGAGATACGAATTGAGAACATCTTCGAATTCATCGACCAGCTGCACCTCATCCAACAACACATAGTGCATCTGGTCATCCTTCAGACAACCATCTATGTACTCCAACAACTTATCCGGATTTCTAAGTTCCTTATTTCTACGGTCTTCCAGATTGACCTTGATGATATGTCGGTCATCCACGCCCTCGGCGTGACGACCTTAATCATTCCGTTGTACCTCAGTCCCATCAATCGGGATAGCAAAGAGTCTCGTTTCATCTCCATGTCAGTCGATTTTTTTGCGGCTATCCGCACTTTTGTCGACTGCAAATATAAAGTTTTAATCGTTTCGCTCCAAATATTTTTGCTTAAAAATCTAATAAAGAAGAATTTTCGTCCCAATTGGGTACCTTTCCATAGCATTCAAGCGAAAAGTTCGCAAATTGTATGTTTTCTCTTGCGTCCCACCACCAACTTCTACATCAGTGAGAAGTACCACCAGCCATTTCCATTTCACATTTTTGCGGCTATCCGCATTATTGTAAAATGGAATTCCAAAATCGCCTCTTTTCGAGGCTCTTTTCCTACCCTCCATAGTCTATCGCGATGTCGTTCGGGTATCGATTGGGTATCGATTGGATATCGATTGGCGCAAGGTTGAATCATCTGAAATCAATCACCGAATGAAAACCAAATATAGACCAAAATTTAACCCTATCAATACCGCGAAGTGAGGTGGAAGGCACGACAAAACAATACCCATTTTCCGGATTTCTTTCACGAGTGGGCTTTTCTTTTTCCGACCAACAGAAAACAACTACCATTTTTCAGTCAAGAAACCGAATTTTCAGCACAAATACTTTGTCACTTGAAAGAAAAACAATATATTTGCCGACGGAAATGTTGGAAATCAATTATATCCAAAATTTAATTATGGCCACAACACACTTTGATTGGATTCCGTTCTATACCGAACTTGCACAAAAGTTACTCGAATATAAGAACCGAAGAGATGAACTCATTGAGTTTATGTTTGCGGAAGATGGATTGCGCGATTATTCTGACTATCTCCATCTTCAAGATAAGACCCAGAAAATAGACGACATTGACCCATTTTCATTTATTGGGATGTTTAATCGTGGGAAACTCGCCACAGAGAAAAGAAGAACTATTTCTCAAAGAATCAAAGACAAATTCAATCTAAAGTCTGCCATTCCTTTTGATTTTGACGGAATCCCAGTCCTAAATTACATGAGAATGTACTATTTCCATTGGGATGATTTTCACAAGAGTTGTAATGACATTTGGGGAGCTTTCGAATCAATGATGAATGGTGATTTGAAGCCTTGGTTCAATTTTTGTAATATAGCTCAAAGAAAAGCCGAATCAACCATTCCATTGTATTGGTGCAAGCCTAATAGTTATATTTCTTTGGATAGTAGAAACTGTGATTATCTCAAGAAATATAACATTGACGTTAAAGTAAATGATGTCGATTCTTATTTAGAACTCATAAAAGAAATCCAAAGCAAAATGACTTCTGGAGAGATACAAGAAACGAATTTCCCTGAGATTTCTTTTAACGCTTGGAATAACGACAAGAATCCTTCACCGAATATGCCAAATGAAAATAGTATGAATGAATTGGTAAATCTCCTCCGCTCCACACACAACCTTATTCTTACTGGTGCGCCAGGTACGGGTAAAACATTGTTGGCTAAACAGATTGCCAAGGCGATGGGATGTACTGACGATGAAATTAAGTTCGTCCAATTCCATCCTTCGTATGACTACACCGATTTTGTAGAAGGATTGCGACCAATTCAAGACGAGAATGGCAATGTAGGATTTGAGCGCAAAGACGGTGTTTTCAAGGAGTTCTGCAAGAAAGCTATTAATGGTCCCACATTTGAGCATTACAAGACGAACGCTCATAATAGCGAAGCATCTTTCGACTCAAAATACGACTGGTTAATAACTCATTTACGCAATAGACAAGCACCTCTTGTTTTGGATAGGCCTCAAAGTGATTCATTTAAAGTGACTATTGACGAAAAATCTAATTTAAGAATTAATGACGCGTCAATTTCAAAAGAATTGTTTGAAAGTTATTTTGATGGAACTAAAAATGGCAATTGGTATAATTCTCATTTCAAAATAATTCTTGAATACATTGACAAGAATATGCCAACTTACCAAGACACATTATCCGAAGTTTCCTTTTCAAAACCCTTTGTCTTCATCATCGATGAAATCAACCGAGGCGAAATATCCAAGATTTTCGGAGAGTTGTTTTTCTCTATTGACCCAGGTTATCGTGGTGAAGAAGGTCGCGTACAGACTCAGTATCAGAATTTGGTTGAGGATGGCGACGTTTTCAAAAAGGGCTTTTATGTTCCCGAAAACGTCTATATCATAGGCACGATGAATGATATAGACAGAAGCGTTGAAAGTATGGATTTTGCATTCCGTCGTAGGTTCGCTTTCAAGGAAATCAAAGCAGACGAAAATGTCGGAATGTTGGACACCCTTGCGCAGAAAGACGAAGCAATCAAACGTATGAAGTCACTCAATGCCGCCATCGAAAAGGAGGAAGGACTTTCGTCGGCATACCACATCGGTGCAAGCTATTTCTTGAAACTCAACGACTACAACGGTGATTTCGACAAACTTTGGGATTATCATCTCGAAGGCCTGTTACGCGAATATTTGCGAGGAATGACAGACGTTGACGCCAAAATCGAAGCATTACATAAGGCATACGACAATGAAGCGGATTCCGATAGCGGACAACAGCAGTAAGAAGATTTCTGACCTGAACCTGGATGCCTCGGACATAGAAAATCTGCGGAAAATTGCCAATGTGCCCATTGCTCAGATTTCATTGGACGAGAATCCGAATCTCTTGGTTTTCCCAAGAGAGTGGAACCACTATGGCGATGAAATAGACAAAAGCTGTATCCTCTCCATGTCTGAACAGGAGATTTCGACAGGCAACATCATGGGCTTTGTCGGAGTCAATGATACTCAGTTGGACATAACGTCTCGTTTCTCCAAAGTTCAAGATTACTTCCTGCACTATATGTTGCAGAAAGTATTCTCCATCAATCTATTTGACATACAGCACTCGATCAGCAAGCAACCAATTTTTGATTTCTTGCTGTACCTCTTCCCCCACTTCTTGAAAAAGGCATTGGCGCAAGGTCTTTTCAAGAAATACAAACGATATGAATACAATGATGCGAATCTTCGTGGGCCGATAGATGTAAATCGCCATATCCGTCAAAACATACCGTTTCGAGGCACGGTGGCCTATTCCACGCGCGAACATAGTTACGACAACGAAGTCACACAACTTATCCGTCACACCATTGAGTATATCCGAGCCAAGGAACAGGGGGCTGCCATTTTGAACAATGATGCAGAAATGAAAGCCTGTGTGTCACAAATCGTTACGGCTACGCAGAGTTATAATGTACGGGACAGGAACAAAGTCATAGGGCAAAACCTTCGTCCCGTACGACATCCTTATTATTCAGCATACACTGCATTGCAGAAAATCTGCCTGCAAATCCTTCGTCATGAGTCCATTAAATATGGACAAGAGAAAGATAAGGTTTATGGAATCTTGTTTGACGGTGCTTGGTTGTGGGAAGAGTATTTGAATACCATATTAAAAGGTCTTGGCTTCAATCACCCAGAAAATAAAAAGCATAAGGGTGGTTTCCAAATGTTTGATAACAAGACGAATAAAGAAGCAGACATTGAAACCATCGACAGGAATAGCCGTCGTCTTTATCCCGATTTCTATAAAGACGACTTCATCCTTGATGCCAAATACAAACGGTTGAACAATGGCGTAGGGCGTGAAGACTTGTACCAAGTCGTGACCTATATGTATTGTCAAAAGGCAATCAATGGAGGATATCTGTTTCCTTGCGAAAAAGAAGAGAAAAGCAATAAATATAAGTTGAATGGTTATGAAGGGACCATACACCTATTGCCATTTTTGATTCCAAAATCCTCTAATAGCTATCAATCTTTTGTTGGAATAATGAAAGAAAAGGAAACAGATATTTGTAATACCATCAAGGGAATCCACTAAAACTGAGGTATAGGCAATCTTCTTTCTGACTTCATCCCATCCCTCTTCCCTTTTCTGGATAGCCCATCGAGCAGAAGAAAACAAAATCGAGGGAATATGTGGCAAATGTTTGGAAAATTGGCAAAAAATATGTAACTTTGCAGCCGCAAGGAAAACCACAATACATCATTATGCGCATTACAGTCAAAGTGGGCAGCAACGTGCTGACCCGAAAAGATGGGACGCTGGACGTCACCCGCATGTCGGCCATTGTCGATCAGATTGCCACCCTGCGCCGTCAGGGCGTGGAAATCATCCTCGTGTCGAGCGGTGCCGTCGCCTGCGGTCGGAGCGTGCTGAAAGGACAGGTGGATGCCAGTCAGTTGGACGAGGTGCAACAGCGCCAGCTCTTCAGTGCCGTGGGTCAGGCCAAGTTGATTGATAAATACTATGAGTTCTTCCGCGAATGGGGTATGACCTGCGGACAGGTATTGACCACCAAGGTGGGACTGAGCACCCCCGACCAGCGTGAGAACCAGCGCAACTGCATGGAGACGATGTTGTCGCAAGGGGTCATCCCTATCGTCAACGAGAACGACACCATCTCCATCACCGAATTGATGTTCACCGACAACGACGAACTGTCGGGATTGATGTCCACCATGATGCAATCCGAATTGCTTGTGTTACTCAGCAACATCGACGGCATCTACACGGGCAATCCGTCGGACCCCTCTTCACAGTTGATTCGCACCATCATGCCCGACACCGATGTGGAGCAATATATCCAGACCAGCAAGAGTTCAGCGGGTCGCGGTGGAATGCTCTCGAAGCACAAGACGGCGCGCGAACTGGCAGCACAAGGCATCAGCGTCATCATTGCCAACGGCAAACGCGACAACATCCTGTTGGACCTGGTTCAAGTCTCTCCTTGCGGACAACTCACCATCAGTCCACAGGTTCCTTGCACGATATTCAAGTAACCGACAATAAACAGCAAAAAAGCGGATGGTTTCCGACCATTGACATTCGTCAGTCTTGGAAACCATCCGCTTTATTATTGTTCTATGCCGCAAGGGCTTGACTATCAATCGTCGGGAAGCATCTCCTCCATCGCCTCCTTGGAGCTATCTTCCTCCTCGCTGTCGGCCTCTTTGTTCGACTCTTTGATGAGCGGTCGGCCATTGATGAGGCAGGTATTGACACCCTCCAGACTACATACGTAATCGACCAGTTCGGTGTTGATACGTACCTTGTGACCGCGGCAGAAAAGGTGCACACGGTAGTTCTTGATGGCATCGCACACATCGAAATAGAGGGAGGTGGTCGGTGCCTTGACATTATCTTTCTGAGGGATGTTGAGAATCTCCTCCTGCAAGCGTTTGACGGTGTTGTCGGTCAACTTCAGACTATCCAACTCGACCGTGAAGTCCTGAATGAGGGTGTCGGCCACCAGGTCCAACTGCTCAATCTTACCGATAGAGAACTCCAAGTCGAAGATGTTGCGTACAGGGCCACGCAGATAGATGTTGGGCTGATATTTGGCATGTATCAAGACGTACATACCCTCCTTGCCATAACCTCGGAAGGTCGGGAAATTCTGACCGAAAAGGACGAAGTCGTGCTTGCCGGAATAATCCTCGACCGTGAGGATGCCATACATATTACCCTTGGAGCTCGTACCCTCTCGCCAACCAGTCACCAGACCGCCACACACGATTTCACGCTGCTGAATCTGGTTGATTTTGGCCAACTGGTCAGGATGCTTTTCCAGGTCGGCCAACACGCCGGGACGTTCATCACGCTTCGGATTAGGAACCAAGTTGAGTTCCTCCATGGTCGTGTTGCAGGCATAACACAACTGATACTTATACTCGTCCAACGGATGCATGGAGAGATACAGACCCACATATTCCTTTTCGAGGTTCAATCGCTCCAACGTACTCATGGTCACGCCCTCAGGGATGGCAGGATGAACAATACATACATCGGTATCGTTCAAGTCGCCGAAGAGCGAAGTCTCATTGCTCATTTTCTCGGCACGATACTTCTGTCCATAGCGGAGCAGCACATCGAGGAACGTTTCGCCATTCGGCATCTTGGCGACATACTGTTCGCGACGTATCTTGCCTTGGCTCAGACTGTCGATCCAACGCCTTGCGGTTGATGGTGCCCAGATCGACACGCTCCACAAAGTCGTAGATATCCTTGAATGGACCATTGGCCTTACGCTCGTTGACAACGGCATCGGAGGCACCTTCGCCAAAGCCCTTGATACCGGCCAGACCGAAACGGACGGCACCTTCGTCATCCACGCTGTAACGTTGGCGCGAGAGGTTGACGTCGGGTCCCTTGACCGACAATCCCATGGCGCGACACTCGTCCATCTGCTTGCCTAACTCCTTGACATCGTTGAGCGAACGGGACAACACGGCGGCCATATATTGTGCCGGATAATGGGCTTTGAGGTAGGCCGTCTGGTAAGCCACCCAGGCATAGCAGACCGCGTGACTCTTGTTGAAAGCGTAGGAAGCAAACTTCTCCCAGTCGGCCCAAATCTTCTCCAGAATCTTGGGGTCATGACCATTCTTGACACCGCCCTCGATGAACTTAGGCTTCATGGCATCGACGATGTCTTTCTTCTTCTTACCCATCGCCTTACGGAGGGCATCCGACTCGCCTCGGGTGAAGTTGGCCAACTTACGGGACAAGAGCATGACTTGCTCCTGATAGACCGTAATGCCGTAAGTATCTTTGAGATACTCCTCGCAAGCATCCAAGTCGTAAGTGATAGGCTCCGCACCTGTCTTTCGGGCAATGAACGAAGGGATATAATCCATTGGACCGGGTCGATAGAGTGCGTTCATGGCGACGATATCGCCAATGCAGTCTGGATGTAACTGCTTGAGATACTTCTGCATACCGGGCGACTCGAACTGGAACGTTCCGATGGTGCGACCGGACGAGAAGAGCTGGTAGGTCAACTTGTCGTCAATCGGGATATGGTCAATATCGACGACGTCGCCCGTCGTCTCCTTGATATTGTCCAACGCCTCGTTGATGATACCCAACGTCTTGAGTCCCAAGAAGTCCATCTTGATCAGTCCGGTCGATTCGATGACGTGGCCATCGTACTGCGTCACCAACAACTTGGTACCATGATCATCGACCACCGATACGGGCACGACGGTGTCGATTGGATCACGGCCAATAATCATACCACAAGCATGTACACCTGTGCCACGAACGTTGCCTTCCAACATCTGACCCAAGCGCATCACGTTGCGGATGGCAGGATCTTCACTCTCGCAGGCAGCGGCCAACTCAGGCACAACCTTGATACAGTTCTTGAGGTTGCACTTCAGGGGCTTGCCATTCTCCTCGGGCATACGGTCGGGCACCTTGATAACCATCTTGGTAGCCATGGTACCATAGGTGATGATGTGCGAAACGCGGTCCGAACCATACTTGTTCTGCACCCACTCGATGACTCGCGGACGACCGTCATCGTCGAAGTCGGTATCGATATCAGGCAAAGAGATACGGTCGGGGTTCAAGAAACGTTCGAAAAGCAAGTCGTACTTGATAGGGTCAATCTTGGTGATTCCCAAGCAATAAGCAACAGCCGAACCGGCAGCCGAACCACGACCGGGGCCTACCGAAACGCCCAATTCCTCACGACAGGCACGGATGAAGTCGGACACAATCAAGAAGTAACCCGGGAAACCCATCGTCTTCATGATATGCAACTCGAACTTGATGCGCTCCCATACGTCGGGACGGAGGGCAGCGACAATCTCGTCGTCGGTCATCTCCTGGGCCATCGGGTCGCCCTCATAACCATACTCGGGAATGAGGTAATGGTTGTCGCGCGCACCACGTAACGTCAAGTGACGCAGGTAGTCGGCCTCAAATTTGATGCGCACCACCTTGTTGAGGTCACCGTTGCCCAACTTCTTGAACTTCTTCTCGGCTTCCTCTTCCGACAGGACGACGTTGCCATTCTCGTCACGGGTCATCTCCTCAAAGAGCATCTCGCGGGTGAACCGTTGACGATATTCCTCCTCAGAGCCGAACGAAGCCGGAATCTCGAAGTTAGGCATGATAGGGTCGTTCTCGATGTTGTAGTACTCCTCGCACTTATCGACAATCTCCACCGTATTACGCAGAGCCTCAGGCACATCGGCAAAGAGTTCGTTCATCTCCTCCGTCGTCTTGAACCACTCCTGTTTGGTGTAGCGCATACGGGTAGGGTCATCCAGATCCTTGCCCGTATTCAAGCAAATCAGGTGGTCATGAGCATCGCCATTCTCCTCGTCCACGAAGTGTACGTCGTTGGAACAGATGAGTTTGACGCCATGCTTCTTGGACATCTCGATGAGGAACTCATTATAAGGCTTCTGCTTTTCGTAACACTCTGGGTTATAGAGCGGGTCCTTCGAGATATGACGTTGCATCTCCAGATAGTAGTCCTCGCCGAACAGGTTCTTGTGCCAAAGGATGGCCTCCTCGGCCGACTCAGGACCCTCCAACTCGAACTTCTTGGCCACCTCGCCACCGATACAAGCCGAACAGCATATCAGGTTCTCGTGATACTTCTCCAACACCTCATGGTCGATACGGGGACGCATGTAGAAACCATCGACCCAACCGATAGAGACCGCCTTGATAAGGTTCTGATAACCAGCCTTATTCTTGGCCAACAAGATAAGGTGCCAACCCGACTGGTCCTGGCGTCCCTCCTTCAATGCCAAAGTACGATGCGCCACATAGACCTCACAACCAAAGATAGGTTTGATGGGCGGCAATCCCTCGGCCTTACGACCTTTGTTCTCCTTCTTGGCCAAGTCGAAGAACTCCTTGATGCCGAACATGTTACCGTGGTCGGTAATAGCAAATCCAGGCATGTTGTCCTTGGCGGCCTTCGCCCACAGACGGGAAATCTTACACTGCCCGTCCAGCAGTGAATACTCTGTATGTACGTGAAGATGTGCAAATGGTTCCATGAAGAACTCGAAACATTCAAGTCAACACTTGAACGTGATATACGATTATTATATTATTAAACTTTCGGCGATTAACAAGGTTGAGGCTAAGTCCTTACAACCTCACCAGCGAAGCGACCTGATAACCTGATAACCTGATAACCTCACCAGCGAAGCGACCTTACTCACCTATCCGGGTACTTGGCAAAGTAGGCTTCCACCTCGGCTACGTTCTGGTCGATGGCCTTGATCCAACTGTTACGGAGCGACTTATCTTCCTCTTGTGCAGCATGTTTGCGTTCCGACTCGACCATGTTGGCCCACTCTTCGGAGCGGAAGAAACGTCGCTGACGGGCAATGTACTGCATGAGTTGCTGCGAACAACCGAAGTCGGCAATGAGCCACTCACCATTCTCGCGTACCAACTGGATGTTGGTCTCGGCCAACGTGACATTGAAGCCCTGCACATGAGCTACTGTGAGATAAGCCGATACGAAGTCCTCACTGACAGGCAAGATGTGGGTGGACCAGACAAAAACCAGATCATCCTCTTGCGTATTGACCAGATAGTTCAACTGACTCTTGCTGCCCTCGTTGCCGAAACCGTCGTTAGGCAACTCGAAAGCGTGGTTTATCAAAGCCGACAACTGCTTGGAATAAGCACGTTTCGGGTCGGTCAAGTTACAAGCAGGATTACGGCTCGTCGCACCGGGGATGGCATTGAACAAAGCGTGGATACGTGCCTCGCTCAAACCCGAAATCTTGAGTTGGCGGGCAATCTCAGGCGATGTCTCGATGCTGAAAGTGTTGGTCGTCACCGGAGCCACCGAAGCGGAATCAGGAAACGCCTTCAGATACTCCTTGATGGATTGAAGCATACGCACCGAAGTGGGTTTCTCCTTCATCTTATAACGTGGGTAACGACCCTCAAATCGCTCATTGACAAACCATTCGCGCCACTCGGGAGCATAGAAACAGATGCGCTGTTTCTTGATGAACTCCGTCACCTCCGACTTGAAATGTCCATGGCCGATAGCAAAGTCATCCATCAACCATTGACCCTCGGGCGAATGCACCAAGTTCAGGGTAGCCACGATGTTCGAGAACTCACGCGAACCGGAATAGCCTACATAGCAGTAACGCACATAGACATTCGCCAAGACCGAGTCATTGGAGGTGCGTATCTCGATAGAGTCGATGGCAGTCTTCTCTCGGTCACAAATCTCGCCGAAGATACTGGAAGCGTAATAGGCCGTACGGAGAGGAGACTCCAACGTTACCAACTCCTTGGCCTCCTTAATCAAAGCTGCTGCCACCGAGGCCGATATCTGTTCACTTCGGCTCATGTCGGAGGCCTCTTTGGCTACGGTTGGCAACGACCAGAACAATCGTTCGACAATGGAATCGGTCAATGGCACAGCACCCTCCAACAGGGTTGAATCAATCGTATGAGACGTCCCGTCGGCTATCTCATTCTGCTTTCCGCTGTTACAAGCGAAACAAAGTCCACTCAGCAAAAGAATCAAGGAAAGGGCTGAATGTAGGTTTTTTCTCATAATATTCAATTAAACGGTAAATAACTAATATAAGGATAATGTAGTCAAATGTCCGCTCTCTCCTACCCGAATGGGGCAGGAAACCATCCTCGATAGGGAGGGTGAAGTATCGGACATATATGAACCATCTTTATTTCTAATGTTTTATTCTACAGACAGATAATCGAACTCCAGAGGTTGCTCGGTGCGCAACACCAAGAGGTACGAACCGGCATTGACCATGCTTCCTGTGGTGGTACTGACGGGTTTCCACTTCGCCGGCGTGACGGGGAAATCCATCACACCCTGAGCAATAACCCGACGATCGGCCACACTCTGCAACTCCCAACGACCCCGTACGGTGGCGCCGGTGACATTCTTATAGCGGAAGCGCAACACGTTCTCGCGCGCCAAACCGGTCGTGAACTCGAACTTGACACTGCCGTCCGATTCCACCTGTGCAGGAGCCTTGATGTCCTGCGACAAGTTGGCATCGTAGTTAGGGAAATATCCTTTCGGCGTAACGGCCAATGTCATCGTATCCAACTGCGCCCACGTCAATCCCGCAGAATAGGGATAACCCTGTGCAACAGGCACTTGCGGCATCACCAACTGCTCGGCGATGAGCGGGGTGGTCGATATGGCAATGGCACTCACCACAGCCTGTCCCACCTTGACATTCGGGAAGGATATTTCCAGATAGTCCTTGTCACCGCTATTCACATTGAGAGTTGTACGCACCATACGATTACGGCCAACGGTGAGTCGGGCGATGTCCATGTTGTTGTAATAAACCAGTCCATTGACGGCAATGTCATAGACTCTGGCTCCAGCAAAAGCCATCCAAGGTTCCACACTGAACAGGTCAATGCGATAGGGATGGTCGCGCTCCACGGGGAAGCGGAATTTCAGTTCGTGACGACCCCAACGAAAGGTGCGAGCCAACGGTTGAACCACGTCAGGCAACATCTCTACCTCTCCCCTTGGGAAAGCGACTCCGACATTCCCGTCGGTCACTCCTTGCGAGGCCAAGACGGGACAAAGACTGTCGGCTGCAAAAGCAGGACGCTGCGCCCACGAGGTTGAGAAACGGGTGTCATCGCCTATCCAGAGTTGACCCCAATTGTCCACCAGACTGTCTCCACCGCAGTTATACCTATATAAATAGACCATGTCGGGCGTGCCTTTCAACAACAGGGAGGCTCTATCGCCCTCCTGTGCCAGCATGGGTGCCTCGTCCAACAATTTTCGAGCGAAGTCGGTCGGCTGACCCCAGATGGTGTATAGACCTTTGTAGTTGTAGGGACCGACCTTGTCGATGAGGCGGAGCGCCTCGTCGGGTTGGTACCGACCCGGATTGTCGTGCGAATACATCAACCAAAGGTATTGACCGCAGACACTGTCGCGTGCCGACCAGGCCTGATCCATCTTACTTTGCAACAACATAGAGAACTTCTCTTCACTGTGCGGCGCCTTGCTGTTGAACACGGTCAACGTATCATGCAGTCCCACCGTACGCCAGGCACCATATTCGCCATTCAGCAACTGGTTGTCCTGCTTCAACTCCTTGGCATAGTTCTCCAACTTTCCACCATAAGTGCCACTCCAGTTCTGCACGACGTTCCAGTCGGTGCCTGTGCCGCCGTTACAGGTGGTGACCAATCGTCCGCTCCTTGGGTCCATCTCCTTGATGATGGCGGTGCACTCTTCGGCAAACTCCTTGGGCAAGGTCGATTCGTTCTGCAATCCCCACAGTATCAACGAGGGGTCATTGCGCCGCTCCTTGACCCATTGGCGCAACAGTTTCTTGAAGTTCTCGCGGAACGCCGGTGTGTCGTACCAGATATGGGCCGAGAACTGTGCCCAATAGGTGATGCCCAGTCGGTTCCAATTACGCTGATAGCGCAGATTATGGGGCTGATGAGCATCGCGGAAAGAGTTGTAACCCAGCGACTTGACCAACAGACTTCGGAAGTCTATCTCCCGTTCCGAGAAGGCATGACTCTGACCGAAATTGTGTTCGTATTCGCAAATGCCGTTCAGGAAGACCGGTTTGCCATCTATCTTGAACTGACGGCCCCACTCAATCTGGCGGAAACCGATCTCGATGGCCACCTCGTCTTTCACAACAGGCACACCGTCATTCTCCAGGTCGGGACACTTGAGTTGGCAGGCCAGGCGATACAGGGAATGGCCTGACGGATTACCGTACGCTGCTCGGGCTGCAAGTCGAAACCCTGAGCCTGCTGTGCCAGTTTCTGTTGCACACCCATCAAAGGCGTGAGTGTGGTCTGGAGAGAGAACTTCCTTTTCTGCTTCGACAGGTGGTTGATGACCTCCGTCTCGACAAAGAGGGTGTCGCAAGTGGCATTGCTCCAAGCATGGATGCCAAAGGGGGCAATCTGCAAGCCCGACATCTCCTCCAACTTGACCGGTCGGAACAATCCCAAAGGTTGACTGCCTTCGCTGAATCCCCACTCGCTGCTGCAACCGCCACACACCCACGGCATGTCGGTGATGTGGGATGGATGCTCGCAAATGACGCGTAAGTGGTTGACCACCTTAATCTTCCGCCCCACGTCGAGGGTGGTCACTACACGTCCCGCAGGTTGATGCCGACACAGCGTATCGCCGTTCATGATGACGGTCACATAACTGCCGGCGCCCTCCAACGTCAACCGGTACCAACGCGGATTACGGTTTGGCAGAACGTCGCTGAAGACAATGTCATACACCGCCGTGCCATGCAGATTGCCGTGCAGCAACTGGCGCGCGCCGTAGTAGTCGTCGAAGTTATGGGGCAAAGTCACGCGGTCCAACACGATCGAATCGCCATACCGTGCTTTGTCCTCAGGATAACACACAGCACGCCAACCCGACTCGAGCAAGTAGGTTCGGCGTAACGTATTGGCGCACAACGGTAGGGTGGCAAGCGCCCATAGGAGCAACAGTATCTTCTTCATCGGCAATGTTTCAGCAAGAAGCGCATTTGACGATATCGGGTTTCATCACTGGTCCAATGTTCATTGATGGGGGTGATGTAACACTCTTTCTCGCACGTCAGGGTGTTCCAGACGGCATACGATGTCGTGGGCGGACAGACATTGTCGTTGTATCCCCACGTCATGTAGGTCGGACATTTCACCAGTCGGGCGAAGTTGACGGCATCGTAATATTGCAAGGTGCGGATTACCTCGGGCGTAAGGGTTATATCCTTGTATTTCAGGCTGAAATGTGGATAACCGCCCGTTCGGCCCTTCTCGGCATAAGCTGCCATGTCGCTCAGGGCAGGGTGGGCAATGGCCAATGCCGTGACGCGTGGGTCGAGGGCCGCCAGGGCCAATCCCAGACCGCCGCCTTGACTGTTGCCCTGCACCAGGATGTTCTTGCCATCCCACTCAGGACGCGTCACCAAGTAATCGACGGCACGCACCAGACTGGCACACACCTTCTGCATGTAGTAGGTCTCCCGACTCTGGATGCCGTTGCTCAGATACCCCGCTGCAAAATGGTTGCCGAAGGCCCGCGTAATGTCGCCATACACCTCTTTGCTCAGGCTCGGGTCAATGCCATGTATCTCCATCTCGAAACGGATACAGTTGCCCTTCGTGGCATAGAACTGCGTCTTGAGCGGATCCATGTGCTTCACGCCGGCTCCTGGAGGCGAGACCACGATGGGAAATTGGCCACCCTTCTTGGGAATTGACAGATAGCCATAGACATACGCCTCGGTCGAAGTCCGCCACGTCCGTATCTTGACCAGATAGCAATCCACCTCGTCGGTACTGAATTCCGGCGCTGGTGTCACTTGGGCCGACAAGGGCAGTTTCTTCTGTTCGTCCAACACCCCTTGCCAGAAAGCGGCAAAGTCGTTGGGCATCTGGGTGTAAGGAGTTATCTTTTCGGGCGAGAAACCCACCTTGACATGGTTCTTGAAGTTCTTTCCCTCCACAGTGCATTGCATACGGCAGTCACGGAACGAGGGTTTCTTGGCGCCCCCCAACGGGATGCGCGCCCGCCCTTGGGCATCGGTTGTCACCTTCCCTTGCACTTCATCTGCCAGCTCGTCTTGGCCAACGGAATAGCGCACCTCGACACCGGGCAAGGGTTGTCCATGCCAAAGCAGTTGGAGGTTGACCGAAGCCTTCTCTCCCACCTTGTAAATCCAATCCGCATGGTCGGGGACTGCCACCCATTGCAAATCATTCTGAGCAAAGAAATTCTGTGCCTTTCCTGGTTCCATCCACACGAGCGAAACCAGAATCAATACATACTGGAACCAATTCAAAGTCTTGTTCATAGAGACAAAATATACGTTCACACTATTGCTGAGTCTTCCATCATTGCAGAATAGTTATTGTGCCATCATTTGGGAATTTCATAGCTAACATCTGTCAATCTATAACTCATTCAAGGGATGTTCTAAAAATGTCATGTTAAGTGTAGCCGATACATCTCTGATATCCTTAAAACGAGGATAGAGATTCTTCACTTCGTTCAGAATGACAATTATTAGAAGTACCCTCAAGTTTATCGAGTTTCGTCGCAACCCGCCATCGACCCAAGCCCGCGGCCCTACCGTCGTCGTTACGGAGTTGCGTTCTTTTTCCTTTCTTTTTTCGTTCTTTTTCGGTTCTTTTTGCTTCTTTTCGAAGAAGGGTGTTTGCTTGTGACAGCATCGGAGCAAAATAGCAACATACCTCATAGTGCGTCAGGGCATCGGCCCATCCTCTACGCCTCCCGAACCGAGGGATGCAATCGGGCTGCAACGTCTTGAATCACATCGGCGAACCATCGAAAGGTTTCAACTGGAGTTTTCTGTCCACTCTGTTCTTGCTGCAAAGATAGACAGAAAAAAGAGAAATTGCAAATATTATTTGTTTTTTTCAATAAAAAAGCGTATCTTTGCGCCCGTTATTTGAAACAAATGAATAAATTTGAAAAATCCTTGCACTTCATCAGTGACAAAATCCTGCCAGATTCTCCTTTCTATGGAAAGATTTTTTTGGTAGGTGGTTGCGTGCGTGACGAATTGCTGGGTGAACGATATTCTGACTTGGACTTGCTCATTAACCTGCCGAATGGTCAGCGGGAGTTTGTGGAATACATGTGCAAGACCTATCCCGAGACCTGCAAGGGACCTTTTTACTATCAACGCTATGGCACCACCGCCATGGATGTTGAAATCGACAATACGACAACTTTGGTAGAATGCGTGGAGCCCCATATCGAGGCCTACGCCGAGGATGGTGTGACCCTGCTCGAGACGCGATTCTGCTCGCTGGAGGAGGATGCCATGCGCCGCGACTATACTTGCAACGCCCTCTCCAAGAACCTATCGACAGGCGAAGTGCTCGACCCCACGGGCAAGGGCATTGAGGACCTCAAGAACAAGATGCTCCGCACACCTGCTGAACCGAACGTCATCTTCCGTCAGGATCCGGTCCGCATGTTGCGAGGCATCCGTTTCAAGCATCAGAAGGGCTTCCGCCTGGACGAATCGGCGTGGGATGCTATCCTCCTGCAACACGCCGAGATGGAGAAAGCTGCCCCCAAACGCTTGCGTGACGAGCTGAACAAGATGCTCAAAGCGCGCACATTCGGCGATGGCATCAACGACCTCCTGGAGTGCGGACTACTGACTTACGTCATCCCGGGACTGGAGAAATGGCTCCGCGACGAGACGCCACACCCGCTGGGCGATGGCAAGATGACGGTGTGGCAACACACGTTGTTGGCGCTCCGTGTCATGTGCCGCGAACATCCGCACACCGATACCATCCTGAAACTCACGGTCTTGGTGCTCGACCTGGCTGTTGTCCATGGCAAGGAGGTGGCCGAAGAGACGTTGCGCAGTGCACAGATTGGTCGTGAACGCGTCACCACCATCATGCACTACATCCAGCAATACCAGCGGTTCCGTTCGTTCTACCGGAATGGCGAATACATTGGCCGACCTCGTTCCCTGCCGCACTTCATCACCAGCCTGAGTCACCATAAGGACGACTTCCGCCGCATGGTTCGTGCCTTGAATCACGGTCTGGCACAGGAGCATCAACTCCCCTATACGGTCTTCTACGACAAGGACTATGTCAAGAAGGAGCGCCGTTCCAAATCGGCCGACGACCGCACGCCCGAACAGATCAAGGCGGACCGCAACCACCGTCGCAACCAAGTGCGCCGCCGCAAACGCAAGGACACAAAGCGCAAGAAACCAGAAGCTGCATCTACTTCCCAAGCGGAGTAAGCAAAAGCATAATAAAAGGACTGCCACCAAGCAGTCCTTTTATTATTTTTCTTTATTGCCATCCAGTCATCATAAAATCGACCAATTTTATTGGGATGGTATCACGAAACGGGACACCATCATGCCGCATGTCGGTGTCGCAAGGGAGTACTTAGCTCAAAAATAGGTGCTGAAAGTTTTTTTCCTTGAATATATTTTGAGTTTCCAAAATATTTCAATATCTTTGCTGCAAAATTATCTCCGTATATTCTTTATAAAGTATGACAAAAGCAAAACCTTTTATCAAGTGTTTTGAAATAAAGAGCAGTCAAATCTAAGAATCATGGCAAAGATAAACGTCGAAAATACTGAAATAACTGTCGTTAGCGTACAAAATGAAGACTATATCTCTCTAACCGATATGGCTCATAGCCAGATGCAAGAGCATATAGTATTCAGATGGATGAGTTTGAAGAGTACTATTGAATATCTTGGTGAATGGGAGATGTTGTATAACCCTAATTTTAATTGTACCGAATTCGATACAATTAGAAATGCAGCAGGTAGCAACAATTTTGTTTTGTCTGTCAAGGCTTGGATAGAGCGAACGGGTGCAATTGGTATTATGGCTAAAACAGGCCGCTATGGAGGCACATACGCACACAGGGATATTGCTTACCATTTCGGCATGTGGATAAGTCCACGTTTCCAACTTTTGCTCGTCAAGGAGTATCAACGCCTTAAAGCCGAAGAACAGAAACAATTGGAGTGGTCGGCCAAGCGGGAACTCTCTAAAATCAACTATCATATTCATACGGATGCCATCAAGGCAAATCTGATACCAGCAGAGATTACCCGAGAACAAGCTGCTATGAAATATGCCGACGAGGCCGACGTGCTCAATATGGCCATGTTCGGAATGACGGCCAGACAATGGCGGGAACTGAATCCCGATAAGAAAGGAAATATTCGTGACTATGCCAGCATCAACGAACTCATCTGTCTGTCGAACATGGAAAACCTCAATGCCGTATTCATAAACGATGGAATGCCTCAGCCGGAACGACTTATCAAGCTCAATCAGATAGCCATTCAGCAGATGCGCATCTTGGAGGATACCGGCAATCGAACCCTTTTGAAATAATCGTTATGGCAGAGAAGAAATACACTCAAATGCAGCAAGTGATTGATGTACTCCGCGATAATGGCGGTTATGCAACACTTGGAAATCTTTATCGTCTTGTAGATACTACTTCATGGGCGACAAAGACACCCAATGAGTCTATCCGTAGGATAGTACAGCAGTCGAAGGAAATATTCAAAGTGCAACCTGGATTATGGGCTTTGGAGGAATTCCGAAACGAAATCATGCAAAAGTTTGAGATTAAGACGAAAGAGGCAAAAGATGATGAATGCTTTACTCATGGCTACTATCAAGGTCTAATCATTGAGATTGGCAATATGAAGAAGTTTGCCACTTATGTGCCAGCACAAGACCAAAACCGAAAATTTCTTGAAAAACCTTTGAAAGATGTTTGCTCTACTACCGAAATACCCAATTTCTCCTACGATCAGATTATTAACCGAGCGCGGACGGTAGATGTCATTTGGTTCAATGAACGTAAAATGCCAAATAGTTTCTTTGAGGTGGAACACTCTACAGATATACAGAATTCTGTAACGAAATTCTGTGACCTACAAGACTTTAATAGTCGGTTCTTTATAGTAGCACCACAAAACCGAAAGGAACAGTTTGAAAAAGGTTTTGAGCAGAACAGCCTTCAGGGATATAAAAGAAAGAGTTAGATTTAGTAGTTACGAAAACATACTGACACAATATGAATTGATGTGTCAAGCACGGTCATCCGTTGGTTTTATTTGATTTTTGTGATCATTTTTTAACAATTGTTTTTTAGACAAAAAACGCCTAGTTAACTGAGATTCAAATAGTAGCTATCTTATTGAAAATGATCTTTTTTGATCAAAAAAGTTAATAAATGATCAAATTGTTTTTGTAAGGTATTTTGATCGTATCTTTGTACCCGTTTATGTGGTACAATGTTACGATACAAGAGACACTTGCAAGAACTGTGCAGGTTAAGGCCAAATCGCTGAAAGATGCTGAGTTGGCCGTTGGTCGATTGTATCGTAATAGCGACATTGTATTATCTGGGGATGATTATGTTTCCACAGAGATTGTTGCTAACAAGTACCAACCTTACTATAAGTCTCCCAACAACGATTTTACCTTGATTCAAGGTGATTGTGTAGATACCTTGTCGAAGTTCAAGTTCGGCTTTGACATGGTATTTGCCGATCCGCCTTATTTCTTGTCGAGTGGTGGTATCAGTTGTCAGAGTGGACAGGTCGTTCGTGTGGACAAGGGAGAATGGGATAAGCCGACTTCTACGGAAGAAATGGATGCTTTCAATTTGCGTTGGCTTAAAGCTTGTCGCGAACACATGAAAGACAATGCAACCATTTGGATTTCAGGCACCCATCATAATATCTTCAGTGTTCAGCAGCAACTGATTAAACTTGGATTCAAGATATTGAATGTCATTACTTGGGCCAAGACAAATCCACCTCCGAATATTTCTTGCCGTTATTTCACTTATAGTACGGAGTTTATAATTTGGGCTCGCAAATCGGCCAAAGTGGCGCACTACTTCAACTACGAATTGATGAAAGAGTTGAATGGTGACAAGCAGATGACAGATGTTTGGCAACTGCCAGCCATTGGCAAGTGGGAAAAATCTTGTGGCAAGCATCCTACCCAAAAGCCGTTAGGAGTATTGGCAAGGTTGATTCAGGCAAGCACGCAACCGAATGCCTGGATTCTTGACCCATTCAGCGGTAGCGCAACTACTGGCATTGCCGCTAATCTGCTCGGACGCCGTTATCTTGGCCTTGAAATGGAAGAAGAATTCCTTGCCATGAGTAAGGCTCGACGAGAAGAGTTGGAGAATCGAACCATCCGTAATGACTATTTGACTCGCCTTGAAAAAGCAAAAATCATTATGCCATCTGCTCTTCGTCTTGTTTCGGATGACAATGAAGGGGATTATGGCGTGCCATGGTTATAGTTTAAGCTGAAAACTATATAAAAATATTGCTGTCCGCAGTACCTTGAATTGGTATTGCGGACATTTTTTGAAGATTAGCCCCTCAAAAAAGTAATTGTTCCAAATTCATTCTGTGGTCCATCTGGTTAAAATAAACATAACTACGGAAAGCGGAAGGAACGGAAGATATATAGATTGGTGGGGAGAATGAGAGAAATGCCCGAACAAGGTGACCCAAAAATGACGAAAAAAAAGAATTTATTGACACATTCATAAACTTTCGGGACGAAAATTTGAAAAACAGATAAATAATGCGTAAATTTGGGCTGCTTTTTCGAGAAACAATTTCGACGGAGCAGTAAATAAAACGGTTCATGCTGATTTCTTGGGAAGACCCAGGAAGCCAACTTGAATCAACAAAAACTTTATTCACAACAATCAGAAATGAGCGATTTCATTATTCACAACATCACTATTAACTATAAAGGCGATATTGACTTTGGTCAAAAAATTGAAAAAGACAAGCCTATCCAACAATATCCGTATTATTATCTCAGCAAATTAATAGGTGAAAGAGGGAATGAACTGCCGTTGAAGCGGCAAAGACAAGGACAATCCGAAAAAGAACATGTTCCAAATTGTGTTTTGAGGAATGAAGGGGGTATTGCCTTGATACGAGTACACAACAAAGAGAATTTTAAGTTGTATGATTTACCCCAAAGTGACCAGGATAAAGTAAAAGACATTGCTGGCGTACCTACCTCTAACTATCCTTCTTGTTATGTTATTATTGACCTACGCGAGGGAAAATGCCAGATGGCAATAGAAAAGTCCTCCGCGTGGGACAACAAAACCGTAACAATAAGAAATTGTTTCGAAGATTTTATTAATGAAGAAGCTCAAAAAGACTATGGACTGGAAGTTATAATCAAGGAAAAGACCATTGCCACCAAGTTTGAAGACTTCGTTGATGCACAAATTTTTGACCATGGTGACATTATAGAGTCTATTACCTTTCAATATGTCAATTTGAATAAAAACAAGACAATACGTGTCCCCAATGAACTAACAGGACAGATGCAACGATTGTCAAAAGAACTTGAATTCTTTAATGCATTGAGTGCCACAATGACTATGTTTATGGGGGATAATATTGATGAAAGAACGCTAAAAAATTTGGCCATAGTCGCTGCTTACAGTAGTGACAATGCTCTAGAACTCAATGTTAAATTTCAAAAGTTCGGAGATTACAAATGTGATGAGAGCATTTTGGCCAAATATCCTCTGAACGAAGCCGCAATCAGCAATTATAGAGATTACATCACTCCAGATACAGACACCAGTGATTTCAAGTTGGATAAGTGGTTGGATGAATGTTTTGAAGACGTTAAAAAAATAAAAGAGCGCTATGCGATTCCAAGAAAGCCAAAGAAATAAGATAAAAGAACAATTCAAGGAGCATGTTTACTACAAGGTGTGCAAAGAAGTACATC
>CACYQQ010000117.1 GCA_902776605.1 uncultured Bacteroidales bacterium
GCGCCTTGGTGATGAGGAGCGACGGAATTCCCAGACGCTTGGCACGTTCAAAGACAAATGCATCAGGCTTGTTGCAGATTATTAGGGAAATAGATACTTCTTGACTACCACGGAAGTAATTCGCAATATTTTCTGCATTCGACCCAGAACCAGACGCAAAAATAGCTATATTTTTCATTTTTACCTTACATTTTTGCACAAATTTAGTCAATTTGTGCCGATTACCTATATTTTGTGCAAAAAAGATTTTGTGCATTAAATTTTTTTTTGTTCCTTTGCACCGAGTTTTTGCGCTGCGAATTTACATATAATAATTTAAATGGATGCGAAAACTTGAGGGAAATCTGTATTTTTATTGCAAATTTACCGAATTTTGAAATAGAAAAATATCAATATTAACCAATTTAACAAACTTAAGATTATGTCTGAAATCGAAGCAAAAGTAAAAGAGATTATCGTTGAGAAGTTGGGCGTCGAGGAGTCAGAGGTTACTCTCGAGGCTTCTTTCACCAACGACCTTGGTGCTGATTCACTTGACACTGTAGAGCTCATCATGGAGTTCGAGAAGGAGTTCGGCATTACTATTCCTGATGATCAGGCAGAGAAGATTGCCACCGTTGGTGACGCTGTTGCCTACATCGAGAAGAACAAGGAATAATCTATTCTTCCCTATGATACAAATTACAAACTGCCAGGACCTGTCGGGTCGGGCACGCTTGTAATTTGTATTTTTTTGCGTGATGTAAGACAATCTGATAGAAATTTTTAAATCATTATAATATGGAATTAAAAAGAGTTGTCGTAACTGGTTTAGGTGCCATTACGCCCCTTGGAAAGAATGTTGAGGAGACCTGGCAGGGTCTGATTAACGGCAAGAGTGGCTGTGGCCCTATCACTCTGTTTGACGCTTCTAAATTCAAGACCCAGTTCGCTTGCGAGGTCAAGGATTTCGACCCATTGCAGTTCTTCGACAAGAAGGAGGTGCGCAAGCTCGACCGTTATACTCAGTTGGCCTTTGCTGCCGTAACTGAGGCTATTCAGGATTGCGGTATCGATTTGGAGACCGAAGACAAGAACCGCATTGGTGTCATCTATTCTGCCGGCATTGGTGGTATCAAGACCTTCCAGGACGAGACAGGTGGTTACAACGCCGAGATTGGTCCTAAATATAATCCTTTCTTCATCCCCAAGATGATTGCCGACATCGCTGCCGGTCAGATCAGCATCCACTACGGTTTCCATGGTCCTAACTACGGTACAGTCAGCGCATGTGCTTCTTCTACCCACGGCATAATCGACGCATTCAACCTCCTCCGTCTGGGCAAGGCCAACATCATCGTTGCCGGTGGTGCTGAGTCGGCTATTTGCGAGGCTGGTATCGGTGGCTTCAACGCCATGAAGGCTCTCTCTACCCGCAACGATGACATGGAGCGCGCCAGCCGTCCATTCTCGGGCAGCCGCGACGGTTTCGTCATGGGCGAGGGTTCTGGCTGTCTCATTCTCGAGACGCTGGAGCATGCCAAGGCTCGTGGTGCCAAGATCTACGCCGAAATCGTAGGTGGTGGTATGTCGGCCGATGCTTATCACCTCACCGCTACTCACCCAGAGGGCCTCGGTGCTAAGTTGGTCATGAATGCAGCGCTCGAAGATGCCAACCTCAAGCCAGAGGATATCGACTACATCAACGTACACGGTACCTCTACTCCAGTGGGCGACCTCTCGGAGGCAAAGGCTATCAAGGAGGTCTTCGGCGATTGGGCTTACAAGCTGAACATCTCTTCTACCAAGTCTATGACCGGTCACCTTCTCGGTGCAGCTGGTGCCGTAGAAGCCCTCGTCTGTGTTAAGTCGGTCGTTGAGGATATCGTTCCTCCAACCATCAACCACGCTGACGACGATCTCGACCCAGAGATTGACTACAACCTGAACTTCACCTTCAACAAGGCGCAGAAGCGTACGGTTCGTGCCGCTCTCTCCAACACCTTCGGTTTCGGTGGTCACAACGCTTCTATCATCGTCAAGAAGTTCGCCGAGTAAGACCTTTTGGTATATCAATAAAAAATCCAGCATCCATCGCAAGACGGATGCTGGATTTTTTTGTTAGTGCTGCTCCCGTAGCTTGCAGCGCTCTTCGACTTAATGCTTTTATCGTCTTTCAACGGCAATGCTCTCGGGAATTTTTCAAAATGTGTGAGTTTGGTCTCTTACGCAAATATCTGGTCGATGACACGGCGGTGGGGAATGAATTGACCGCAGAGGTTCTTGCTTTGGTCTTGTGCCAGGTTTTCAATGCCCCAGCGGTCACGAGCCCATTTCCACTGGTGGGCGATGTGAAGTCGTTCAGCCGCCAAGCCAATCCAATAGGCTTTCTGTGCGCGAGTCACGTTGCCTTCCCATTGCCCCGATGGAGTCATGAGTCCCACTTCTATGGTGCGAGTCATGTATTCCAGCAGTTTCGGATTCTTCTCGTCCAACAGGATGCATTGCTGATGCTCATTCAGTTTCGATAGGCGCTGTTGGCAGAGTTGCTGAATCTCGTTGACCAAGGTCACGGACAGTTCGCACAGGGGGAAAGGAGTGTGCGCGACTGGGAAGTCGGGCACCTCCTCCGAACAGGTTATTTTCAGCAGTTCCGAGCATAGATGCTGTTCCGTCTTTTGTGCCGATGAATCACTATAGGAGAGCCCCGAATAGCGGAATCCCGGACATATCACCTCACACTCCGGCGTCCCCGTTTTCGGGGGACGGTTGCTGGCCATCAGGGCGTGGTTCGTGATGCTCTGTTCGATGGCTTCCGTCACGTTGTCCAACAGTTCTTGCAACTCTTTGGCCGAGGCCTCTTTCCCGCTGTGCAGGAAAGCGCGTGCCTCCAGCAGTTCCGCATCCAGGGTTGCCATGATGTAGTGACGAGACAGTCCGCAGGTATATCGGATGGCCTTTGACTCCGCCGCGATGGCATCACTTATCAGTTGCAGGTCTTCTTTCATACTACTTGTTTGATGATACGTTCCACGATGCCCAGAATCAGAAAGGTCTGCGTGGGCTGTATTTCGATGGGGCGATAATTCGGATTGCAGGGTTGCAGCCAGACGAGGTGTCTCCCTTCGTCATAGTGATATTCTTTGACGGTGCTCTCGCCATCAATTTCGGCGATGACAATCTGCCCTTCCTCGGCTTGGGAGCTCTTTCGGGCAATGAGCAGGTCGCCCGAGTGGATATGCGCCCCCTCCATCGAATCTCCCCGAACGCGGGTGCAGAAGTGCTCGGCATGTATGTCCAACAGTTCCGACAAGTTCAGGGATTGATGTTCGTCCGAGATTCTTGACACGGGTATTCCGGCTTGCACCGAGTTCTCGCAGTAGGGCAGTAGGCAGGGTACGGCGATGTCGATACCATGACAGTATTCCAACTCGTCAGGCATGGGTTTATGCAGCATCATTGGAGTTCTCTTTTGTAGCGTCCGACGTCTCCTTGTTCTCGGTCTCCGCTCCTCCCGTACTGTTGAGGATGTCCGTCAACTTCTGTTCAATCTCAGCCGTCAACTCAGCATTGTCGCGCAGGAACTGCAACGTCTTGTCACGACCCTGTCCCAGTTTGACGTTGTTGTACGAGAAGAATGAGCCCGACTTCTTGATGATGTTGTTTGCTACCGACAGGTCCAACACCTCGCCCATGCGGTTGATGCCTTCGTTGTAGAGGATGTCGAACTCGGCCTTGCGGAAGGGAGGCGCCACCTTGTTCTTGATCACTTTGACGCGTACGTTGCTGCCAATGGCTTCCTCGCCATCCTTGAGTGTGCTGACGCGGCGGATGTCCAAACGCACCGAGGCATAGAACTTCAAGGCATTGCCGCCAGCCGTCGTCTCGGGGTTGCCGAACATGATGCCAATCTTCTCGCGCAACTGGTTGATGAAGATGCAGACAGTGTTCGTCTTGTCGATGACCGACGTCAGTTTCCTCAGCGCCTGACTCATCAGTCGGGCTTGGAGGCCCACTTTGTTGTCACCCATCTCCCCTTCAATCTCCGCCTTGGGCGTCAGGGCAGCCACCGAGTCGATGACGATGATGTCGATGGCCGAGGAACGAATCAGGTTCTCGGCAATCTCCAACGCCTGTTCACCGTTGTCGGGTTGCGAGATAACCAGGTTGCAGGTGTCCACGCCGAGACGTTCGGCATAGAAGCGGTCGAAAGCATGTTCCGCGTCGATGAAGGCCGCAATACCCCCTTGCCGTTGTGCTTGGGCAATGGCGTGAATAGCCAATGTGGTCTTGCCCGACGACTCAGGACCATATATCTCAATGATGCGTCCGCGCGGAAAACCACCCACGCCCAATGCGGCATCCAGACTCAGACTGCCCGTTGGGATGACGTCCACCTGGGCGGTCGTCTCTTCGCCCATCTTCATGATACTTCCATCGCCAAAGGCTTTATTGATTTTCGTCATGGCAGCTTTCAGCGCCTCTACTTTCTGTGCGTTCAATGTTGTTTCCATAGTGCAATTATATTATATTGTTATTATTTTCGTTTTGGTTTTGGTTTTCTTTTTTCGTTTTGGTTATCGTTTTCGTTCTTTGACCCCGCAAAGATAGCAGGAGCAAGCACAATTTTCTTGTGCTTGCTCCAAAATATTCACACTTTTTTGTGCAATCAGATTATTTTTCCTACCTTTGCACCCGTATGGAAACACAAACGCAAAGTCGCAAACTTCGTATCTGCCTCTGGATTGTCACCCAACTGCGTCTGCACAAGGAGGGTCTGACCTTGGCCGAAATGAATAAAGAGTTCCTGCGAAACGAGGAACTCAGTCACGGGCAACCTATTCTCAAGAATACCATGCTCAACTACAAGGGGGCCATTCTCGACCTCTTTGGTATCGCCGTTTCGTGCAATCGCCACAACTGCCGTTATTTCATCGACTTGGAGGATACGGACGATCTCTCCACCTGGCTGATCAATTCTTTCAGCCTGGGTCAGTTGGTTCGCGAACAGGAGGCGGTCCGCGAACGTATCTTGTTGGAAGCCACGCCACAAGGCATGCGATTCTTCCACCGCGTGGTGGAGGCGATACGTATGCAGATCCCCTTGACACTCACCTACCAGAAGTTTGCCGATGTCGAACCCACCGACTCTCGCCTCGAACCTTACAGCGTCAAACTCAGTGAAGGACGTTGGTACATTGTCGGTCGCAAAGATGCACGTCGTTATCTCCAATGCTTTGCGTTCGACCGCATTCTTGACCTTCAACTCATTGAGGGAGAGCATTTCACGTTCGACCTTCCCTTCGACCCACAGACCTATTTTGCCGACAGTTTCGGTATCTTTGTTACCCCACCCGCCCAAGATGTCGTCATTCGGGTATATGGGGCAACCACCTATCATTATTTACACACCAAGCCCCTCCATGCTTCTCAGCAGGAGAGGCTCTTAACCGATTCTCCCGACGTTCCCGAAGAGGAACGGGTCTGGGAGTTCCGTTATCATATCTCGCCCTCGCCCGACTTCCGCAACGAACTGCTTCGTTGGGGAGCTGGTATTGAGGTGGTTAGCCCTGCCGGTTTCCGACAGGAGATACGCGATATGTTGCAGGCCGCAGTCCATCGGTATTGAGGTAATGGCCACGATCGGTCATTACCCTATCGGATGAAGTTGGTGCGCACGATAGGTTCGCGTGTTGGCGTGTCGCCTCCGTTGGGTTGCAACTTACTCATCATCCACACCATGTTACGGGCCAAGGTACGCATGGTCTGCATACCCTCTTCATCCTGAGCCACTTGGCCAGGTGTCTGACCGTATGCCAGGTTCCAATATTGCGAACTGGCAATCGGCATATTCATCATGGCGTAGTATTTGTTCAGGCGATCGAAGGTGGCGGTGGCACCACCTCGGCGACACACGACTACACTGGCAGCCACCTTGTACTGGAGGTCGGCACCCAGGGAGTAGAACACGCGGTCCAACAAGGCACAGAGCGAGCCGTTAGGACCACCATAATAGACCGGTGAACCGATGACCAGACCATCAATACCCTCTTTCACGGCGTGCCACACCTTGTAGTAGAGGTCGTCGTTGAACGTGCATTTTCCCGTTCTGCCACACATGCCACAGGCGATACAACCTTGCACGGCACCTTTCCCTATGGAGATGATTTCTGTCTCCACACCTGCCTCCTGTAGGGTTTTGGCCACTTCGCTCAATGCCGTGAAGGTGTTTCCCTTCTCGCGCGGACTTCCGTTAATCAGCAATACTTTCATCGTTTCTTAGGAATAAGAAAAACAATAACCGCAGCAAACAATCTGGATTTGCTGCGGTCTGATATTTATATCTGTGGAATGACGGTATTATTGCAAACCGAGCTCCTTCTTGACGAGAGGGAGGACATCAATGCACTGCGTTGGGTTGAAGTACAGGATGTTACCCTGGCTGATGTCATAGATATAAGTGAATCCCTCTTTCTCACCGACAGCCTGAATGGCCTTGTTGATCTTCTCGATGATAGGAGCCACCTTAGCCTGCTGCTGAGTCTGGAGGTCTTTGGCAGCCATTTCACGGAAGTTCTGGATACGCTGCTGGAGCTGGTCAATCTCCTGGGCACGAGCCTCGGCGATGTTCTTTTCCAATCCCTCCTGTTCTGCGAGGTAGTCACTGACTTTCTTCTGATATTCGTCGCCCATCTTGCTGAGTTCGGTTTCGTACTTAGCCTGGAGAGCCTCCATATCTTTCTGAACCTGAGCCTTCTCTGGCATTGCTTCAAACACTTCGCTCATGTTGATGTTTCCGAACTTCTGAGCGGATGCAGTAAATGCCAACATGGCGCATACTGCGATAGTCAAGATTTTCTTCATTACTTATATGAATAGTTTATTGATTTGATAGATTTCTTGTAAGGGTTAACGGTTAAGGGTTAAGGGTTGACCCCCACCCGACCTCCCCGAGGGGAGGGGATTGCCCTGTGGCTAAGGGGTTTAGTGGGACTAATGGGAGCAACAATAGCAAACTACTTTACTCTTTACCCTTTCCTCACTACTCTTTTTGTATCTTTTTCTCCCTCCCCATTATGGGGGTTCTCGCAGCTGAGAGTTGATAACTCTCGGCGAGAAAAAGGGAGAGGGTCTTTTTAATATCCCAGCTTGGCCAACACCTCTTTCGAGATATCAATCTTGGGGCTGGCGAAGATGATGGATTCTGCCGACGAGCGGTCGATGACCATCGAGTAGTTGTTTCGCTCGGCTATCTCCTTGACCGCGTTGTAGATGTCGTCCTGGATATGACCGACCAGGCTGTTACGCTTCTGGTAGAGTTCACCTTCTGGGCCGAAGTACTTGAGACGGAGGTCCTGAACCTCTTTCTCCTTGGCGACGATGGCATTCTCCTTAGCGGTCTTCTGGTCGGCGGTGAGGAACACCATGTCGGCCTGATATTGCTTGTACATGGACTCGGCTTCAGCAGCCAGCGACTCTACCTCACTTTGCCAACGCTTGGAGATCTGGTCCAACTGTTCATTGGCCATTTCGTACTGAGGGATTTTCTTCAATATATAGTCCATGTCGATCAACGCGTACTTCTGTGCAAAGCAACTTGCACTCATCAGCATCATAGTGATGCAGGCAATCAGGATCTTTTTCATATTCATGTTGTTTTTGTTGGTTATTATTGGGTTGATTTAAGTTGTTTTGTTATTAAGACTTCCAATTCCTCATAAGGTTTAAGTAGCCCTCCCTAAGCAGGGAGGGTTGGGCTTAGAACTCCTGTCCGATGACGAAGTGGAAGTTGCTGCCGCTGTTGGTCTTCGACTGGAAACATGGGTCGAAGCCGTAGCCCCAGTCGATACCGAGCATACCGATCATAGGCAGGAAGATACGTACACCGGCACCCAACGAACGCTTCAAGGCGAAGGGGTTGAAATACTTGAACGACGTCCAGGCATTACCTGCTTCGGCAAAGGCCAGACCGTAGATGGTGCTCGAGCTCTCCAACATGAATGGGTAGCGGAGTTCGGCTACGAAACGGGTGTAGCAGGTAGCCACTTCGTTACCATAACCCGAGGTGAGGGCACCGTTCTCGTAACCACGCAATGGGATGTACTCGGTGATGTAGCTGGACGAGTAGTACGAGTTACCGTCACCACCCATGTAGTAGCTGTCGAAAGGCGACTTCTTATACTTGTTGTAGTGACCCAAGAAGCCCATGTCCGAACGGGTGTGGAACACCAAGGTACGGTTGCCAGAGGTGAGAGGGGTGAAGGTCTTGGTCGAGAACTTGATCTTGTAGAACTCCAGCCACTTCATCTTGGCTTTCGAGTATCTGTCTTTGTCGGAGGCATACTTGTTCTTGCCCTC
>CACYQQ010000118.1 GCA_902776605.1 uncultured Bacteroidales bacterium
CCTTGTCGCCAGGGTTGAGGAAAGCCATGCTGACATGCATGATACCCTCCTTGGAACCGATGAGAGGCAGAATCTCGTGAGCAGCATCCAACTCGACGTCGTACCATTTCTTGTAGAAAGAGGACCACGCCTGACGCAGTTCGGGCAAACCGACATAGCTCTGATAACTGTGTGCATCGGGGCGCATCACATCTTCCATGAGCGCCATGATGGTCTCGGGCGATGGTTTGAAGTCGGGACCGCCGATGCCCAAACTGATGACGGGACGACCGCCATCCTGGTTCATCTGTGCAATCTGCTTCAACTTTCGGCTGAAGTAGTACTCCTCTACGTGACTGATTCTCTGTGCTGGTACTATTGCTTTCATTGTTGATGAATTTATCTTTCTGTGGAGTTAATAGGAGTTATCGCTTCGCTCAAGGAGTTATCTGTAGTTAACGGACAATACAAATGACGATATGCAACAAACGTCTGTTAACTCCCGTTATCTCCAATTAACTCCGGTTAACTCCCTCTAAAAATAATCATTTATCCTTTATCTCGGTTTTCTCTTTGTATTCGCCCAATATCTGGAAGTCGGTGGCAAAAGGCAGGATGGCATCGAGCGCCTTGCGATATTGGATATAGTCGCTGAAGGTGAGATCGACGAAGAAGCGATATTCCCACTCGCGACCGATGATGGGCATGGACTGTATCTTGGTGAGGTTCATGCCATAGAACGACAAGATAGTCAAGACCTTAGTGAGGCTGCCCTGCTGGTGGCGGACACAGAAGTCGATGCTTGCCTTGTTGACGTCGGCGCGCTTGACCAACGAGGGGGCGAACTTGTCCTGCAAGATGAGGAAACGGGTGAAGTTCCTTTTGTTGGTCTCGATGCCCCGAGCCAGGATCTCCATGCCATAGAGGTTGGCAGCATACTCCGAGCAGATGGCAGCGTGACCTTGCAACTGTTTCTCCTTGATAATCTTGGCCGAACCAGCCGTGTCGGCCATCTCGACCACCTTGGCCTTGGACAACGAACTGCGCAGGAAAGCTTGACACTGGAGGAGGGCGATGGGGTGAGAATTGACCTCGACGACGTCGCTCAACTTCGTACCCGGCAAGGCACAGAGCACATGACTGATGTGCAGACGGTGCTCGCCGATGATCTGCAACTGCGAGTTACGCAGCAACTCGTGGTTGGTCAGGAGGTTACCGGCAATGGTATTTTCGATGGCCACGACACCCAGCAAAGTGGAGTCGGCGGCCAATGCCTCAAACTCCGACTGAAACGTATCGCAGCAGACCACCTCAATCTCCGACCCATCGACGATGGGCGAGTCGAACTCCTTTTGTACATTGGCATCGGCAAAATACTGACGGGCTGCCCACTCATGGTAGCAACCTTCCTGTCCCTGTATGGCTACACGCAATTTACTCATGTTGTCAAAATCAAGTTAAACCGAAAAAGCGTCCCAACCTCATCTGGTCGGAACGCTTTTTTATTTCTTTCTTTACTTCACTCTGAAATAACTATCACCTTGGCTTTATGCCAAAGTCTGTCCGACCTTACATTCTTCTGCAAAGTAATAATAGAAGTAATAAAATCGAAAAGACTTATTCATATTGGTGAATGTGTTTACGAAATTGAATCTACAATTTTCGGCCGCAAAGGTAATGCATCTTTTTTTATTCTCCAAACAAATGGACGATTTTTTGCTATTTGAAACTTACTTTTCCTATAAAACTGCCTTAAAATAGATAATTTTAGCGTCCAGTTTGTCGCTTTTTGGTCAAAAAGCAGTATCTTTGCAACACTTTTCGATGTCGGCCCACCTTCCTATCGGGCTGACAGTGACAGAAAAACAAAACAACTTTATCTATAAACAATAAACACTATGGTAAATTACAAAGATCTTGGCCTTGTAAATACCCGCGAGATGTTCGCTAAGGCCGTCAAAGGTGGTTATGCTATCCCAGCATTCAACTTCAACACCATGGAGCAGATGCAGGCCATCGTAATGGCTGCTGTTGAGACCAAGTCTCCAGTCATCATGCAGGTATCTAAGGGTGCCCGTAAGTATGCTAACCCAACCATCTTGCGCTACATGGCCGAAGGTGCTGTTGCATACGCTAAGGAGCTCGGTTGCGAGAATCCTCAGATTGTTCTTCACCTCGACCATGGTGACAGCTTCGAGACCTGTAAGTCTTGCATCGACACTGGCTTCTCTTCTGTCATGATCGACGGTTCTGCCCTCCCATACGAGGAGAACATCGCCCTCACCAAGAAAGTCGTTGAGTATGCTCACCAGTTCGACGTAACCGTTGAGGCTGAGCTCGGCGTATTGGCAGGTGTTGAGGATGAGGTCAGCTCAGCTGTTTCTCACTACACCAAGCCTGAGGAGGTTATCGACTTCGCTACCCGCACTGGTTGCGATTCGCTCGCTATCTCTATCGGTACCAGCCACGGTGCTTACAAGTTCACTCCTGAGCAGTGCACCCGCGACCCAAAGACCGGCAAGCTCGTTCCACCACCACTCGCCTTCGACGTTCTCCACGAGATCGAGAAGAAGCTCCCTGGTTTCCCAATCGTACTCCACGGTTCTTCATCCGTTCCACAGGAGCATGTAGATACTATCAACAAGTACGGCGGCAAGTTGCCTGATGCAGTTGGTATTCCTGAGGAGCAGCTCCGTGAGGCTTCTAAGAGCGCTGTTTGCAAGATCAACATCGACTCTGACTCTCGTCTCGCCATGACTGCTGCTATCCGTAAGTACCTCGCCGAGAACCCATCTCACTTCGACCCACGTCAGTACCTGACTCCTGCTCGTGAGGCTATGAAGCAGATGTACATCCACAAGATTGTTGATGTCCTGGGCTCTAACGACAAGCTCTAAGAAAAGAGTAGAGAGTAATGAGTAAAGGGTAATGTAGTTACCTCCCTCATTCTCCACTTGACAAATAAGAAACTCCTCACCTTCGGGTGGGGAGTTTTTTTGTTGGCTATATGTACTGCCAATGAAAACACCAACTCAATACAATAAAGGGATGTTCTAAAAATGTCATGTTGAGCGTAGCCGAAACATCTCTAATATCCGCAAAACGAGGATAGAGATTCTTCACTTCGTTCAGAATGACAATTATTAGAAGTACCCTAAAAATAAAGGTGGTCAACGTTTATTGAGCCACCTTCATTATATATAAGCGACCTATCCGTTAGAGGTTGTTTCTTATAGTTCGTTATATTTCTAATAGCATAAAATCATATCCTTGCTCTCCTCCAAAAAGAACCGCTGGAACTTCTTAATATTCCTTTTTGTCACCTTGAATATCAGAGTTTCACACCCGACATAGCGGACCTCGACTTTTGCAGGCAACTTCTTTATCGGCAAATAAAAGTTTCCATCTATGTCGGTAATTACACCACCGATGACCTGCTTTTTTTCTTTAAGATCAACACACGCTCCTATTAGAGGTTCCTTATCCGCATCAAAGAAAACGCGGCCGACCAATATGCCTTGAATCTCTCCCCAACTGTCATATTCTTTAGAAGAAACGGTCAAACTTTTCCTTTCATCAAAGAAATCTATGACGACATTCTGCTCCATGATGACAGACAGACCCGACTTACAGGTGTGTTTATCGGCAAAGACTATCTTCTTCGGATACCCTACATAATTGAACGACAACCGTACAGGCAAAGTCTCTGTCTGGACAACAAATCGGCCGCTGTCATCGGTGGCACAAATATTGACATCTCCATCCCCCCAATTCACGGCGACATTCTTCATCGGCACTCGGTCTTCATCGCATACCACCCCTTGAATGGTATATGTCTCCCGTGCCTTGACCAAAGTCAAGGACAAAACGAACAAAATAAGGACGAACAACTGTTTCATAGAACAGAAAAGTATTATAGGCTAACGTTCCCACCCCGCTTACACCGTCTCATAGAGGAGGACGGAGAGGACGACCAGGATGAGGATGAAGGCGAAAGTGGAGATGATGGTGGTCAACAACAGGTAGCCGAAGACGCGGCGCTTGGAGTAACCCGTCAACTGCTTGAGGGTGATGAAGATCATCAATATGGCCAACCATTTGAACAAACTTACGCCCAATAACTTACTGATCAGGTGGAAGATGCTGTACGTATTGGCCGTATAGACCAATGCCACGATAAACTCCGAGAACCGCAGTTTCTCAATCTGCGGCGTAGAGCGGAAGAAGAAGTAGAGCGGCACCGAAAACAGAATCAGCGCCAACAGGTCGAAGAGCGTCTTGTTCGAATCGACAATCTTCTCGAACATCGAAAGATACTTTTTCAGGCGCAGTTCAAACACCTTGTGGCGTTCCGATTTCGGCGCTTCGGGCGACGGGAGAACCTCCTCCGACGTCGTCAAGCTGTCCGCACGTCCCGACAGTTCTTTACCCAAAATATCGCGTAACGGGACTGCCCCATTTGCCTGAAGCAGAGAATCTTGCGTGCCGATCTCCACACGGACAGGCGACTCTTCTGCTTTGTCAACAGTCTCATTGTCAGGCACGAGTCCATGTTCGACCAACAGATAGACACCCGCCAAGAGGAAGAACATCTCGAAGGGCGGAAAATAGGCCGACTGCATACCCCGCAAATAGTCACGAATCATGTAGCCCGGACGGAACATCATGTCACGAACCGTGCGGAACATACTTCGGTTGCCCACACCCCACACATCCAGGAAGAGCAACAGGGCATTCGAGAACGAGAATCGTCCAACCTTGTACGACTGACCGCAACGGGGACAGAAATTACCCGTGAACTCCGTTCCGCACGAGGCGCACCGATGCTGTTGCTGCGACATGGCTGTCACCTGATGTGGCCGATGCTGCCAGATGCGGTACGACCGCAACCACACCGCCCGTTTCCTGCGGACAAAGAGGTACCGCAGTCCGTTTTTCACTTTTCCAAACAGGGAGACACGTTTGTTCTTGTTATTGCCGATAAGGTTCATGGATAAATCAAGTTAATAGCCGTTGCCCAACAAGTAGTTGTTCGTTTTTCAACAGACGTTTTCTCGCCTCAGCATAAGACCAAGTTCTTCTGCATTCGGCTTAACGAAAACGTTCTATTATGCCCACCTACTTAGCGCTGCAAAAATCGTTATTTTTCCCGACATGTGCAAGAAAAACGAAGAAAAAAACAGCTTCATGCCCCGAGGAAAATTCCCCGTCAAGCATGAAGCCGGTTAACACACTAAAAAAATCTAACAAATCAAATCGTTTTGCTTAAGTCCCAGAGAATGTCATGTTGAGCGCAGTCGAAACATCTCTTTTGCCCATAATAGACATTCTTTAGAAGACTCCTTTGCTTATATTGTAAACTTCTGATAATGTTCAACCTAACTCTTTAGAACATTGGTCCGCCGAAACCGGGACCACCACCAGGGCCACCGAAGCCGCCGCCACCGCGCTGACGCTCCTTCATGGCCGAACTACTCTTGTAATTGGCAATCTTGTACGAGAAGGTCAACATGAAGTAGCGTGGCATGTAGTTGTTGTAGCTATGGGTGATGCCGTTGCTGCCGACGCTACGCGAATAGCCTGTGCGTGAGTTCAATACGTCGTAGATCTGCAACTTGATTTCGCCGGCGTTCTTCTTGAGGAACTTCTTGCCGAACGACATGTTCCATACCCATTCATCCACCACACTCGGCATCGATGCACCGCCGTAGTAAGAGTAGTTCAGATCCTGCTCCAAGGTGAAGTTCTTCCAGAACGTCCAGTTGATGCGGGCGTTGGCATTCTGGTTGAAGTACTCGTTGTTGTTGGCCTTGTTCACCTTGTCGGTCACCTTCTGGTAGGTTGGACTGTACGACAGCGAGAAGTCCAGATCCTGCGAGATGTTGCTGGCAATGAAGATGCGTGGCGACAGCGAGAAGTTCTTGATCTTCGAGGTGAAGTCGGTCACCTGGAACTTCTTGGTCAACGTGTCAACCGTATAGTAGAACTGCTGCGTAGGCGAAACCGAATAGTTGGCATTCAGACCCAAGTTCACGTTCGACATCACCAAGTCCCAAGGGAAGCCGTAAGAGAAGCCGACCATAGCACTCTTGTTGCCGCTCATGTTGATGGGGCGCGAGAACGAAGCACCGCGAGCCAACGAAAGGTTCTCATACTGAGCACGGTCCTGTGCGTTCAATGCGTTGATCCAACTGATTTCGGTCAATGGCATCACGACATCGGAATAGTTGGTGAACTGCTGCGTACCGATAGCATCCAACTGGAACGAATAGTTGGCAAAGAGCATGATGTTGGTGGCCGTCTCCATGTTCGAGTGGATGAAGCGCAAGCCGATGTTGTGACTCTGGCTCTGGTCCAAGTCCTTGTTACCAGTTGAGTAATTCAATGGATTGCTGTTGTTGACCACCTCCTGCAAGTTCTGGATACTTGGATTAGAGGTACGTGCGCGATAATCGATATTGACCGATGTACCCTGCACGGGGCTCCACTCCAATCGCATGTTCGGCAATACCGAGAGGTAGTTGCGCGAGGTGTTGAAGCTTGGGTTCTTGCCATACAGCGTCTCGTTCCAGGCAAAGTAGTCTTGCTTGCCCTCCAGGTGAGAGGCCTCGACACTGACACCACCCATCAAGTTGATGGTCTCGGTGTGCAGACGGATGCCCAACTCTCCACCCTGACGCAGGTTCTTCTGGAGGTAGGTGCTCGAATTGCGCGAGTCGATGGAGTCCATGCGGGTTTGGAACTGACTGTAGTTGTCGTCCACCAACGGATGGTTATCATACCCGACGGTATAGTCGCGGTCCGACTGGTTGTAGTTAAAGTTATAGCGCAGAGAGAGTTGACCCAACTGGCCTAATGGCTCCGTATATTGCAAGTTACCGCCGGCGCTCCAGCTACGGTTCTCCGAATCGGTGTTGCGGAAGGCCTCGTCCAATCGGAGGGCACTACCCGTGCGGACACTGTTGGCCGTCGAGTTGTCGCCCGACGTTGAACCTCGCAGTTCCGAAGAAAGGGTGCGGCCATTCGTGTCGAACTTATGACGCCAGGTTAACTGACCCGTAATGTTCCACGAGGTGTTGTCGTTCTGGCTGTATTCGTTCGAATAGTTGATTTTGTCCAACCTGGCACGCTGCGCATCGGTCAGCGACAGAATGCTGTCCAAGGTGCCGTACCACTGGGTGGAATGGCTCTCCGACAGGTTGTCGCTCTTCTGCAAGGTCACCGATGGACGGAAGATGAACTGGTCCTTGTCCGTCGGCTTGTACATGATGCGCATGTTGAAGTTATGGTTGTAACGATGGCTCAAACCGTTGGAGTTACTGAGGCTCGCCTTGTTCGGGATGGCGGCAATGCCTTTGGCCGAATCGGCCTCCACGGGATAGTAGTCGGTCTGTGTCTCGTTCTCGGTCACGGTACGCAACTGGTTGAAGAAGTACGAGCCCTGCACCTCCAACTTGTCGTCCAGGAAGCTGTCGTTGTAGTTGAGGCCGAAAGCGTTGGCGCGACTCACACCCGACACGCCACCCATTCGCATCATCATTCGGCCACCGAAACCGCCGAAGCCGCCACCGGCCGACTGGAGGTCATCGAAGGTAAAGTTCTGCTGGTTCACGTTGTTCGACATACCCAACAGCGAGATGCGCCTGTTGCCCGAAAAGACGTTCAAGTTGAAACCGCCATTCCAATAAAGATTGTTGAAGTCAAAGTTATTGCCCACCGAACCATACACCTTGCCGAACACGCCGTTGCGGCGATACGACTTGGTCGTGAGGTCCATCGCCTTGACCGTATTGCCGTCGTCAAAGCCGGTGAACTCTGCCTGGTCGGACTTCTTGTCGAAGACGCTTACGCTCTGCACCACCTCGGCAGGCAGGGTCTTGAGCGCCAACTTCGGGTCGTTCTCGAAGAAGGACTTACCGTCCACCAACACCTTCTCGACCGTCTCGCCCTGTGCCTTGACGCCCTCGTTGGTCACCTCGATGCCCGGCATCTTCTTCACCAGGTCCTCGGCGGTGGCGCCATCCTGCACCTTGTAGGCATCGGCATTATAGACGATGGTGTCGCCATTCTGCTTCACGCGCTGGTTACGCGCCACGGACTCCACCTCCTTCAGGTAAGTGGCATCCTCCTCCAACTTGAAAGTACCCAGCTTGGCACCACGGCCTGGCCAGATGCTCACCTCCTTGGAGAGGGGCTTGTAACCCACATAGCTGAATTCCAAAGTATATTTGCCTGGACGCTCCACCTCGAAGGTGAAATGCCCAATCGAGTCGGTAATACCGAAAGTGCCCGTACCTCCATCGGCACTG